>NZ_JBLUNZ020000066.1:0-38056 GCF_048061935.2 Leucobacter sp. BZR 635
TCGTCGTTTAGGCTGTTCATGTGAGTAGAGACCCCCTGGAAGAGCTGTTCGGTCCGCTGGACTCGGATGATGCCGAAACCGGCGCCATCGAGACCGACGAAATCCGAGCCGCCAGCAGCGCCAACACCACGCCCACAACGCGGGCGTTTGAACCGGCACCGGCAGTTCGGCCGCGCGCGGAACACGATCCCGCAGCTGCTCCGACAGCTCCCGTGGCCGCGCCGACCGCCGCAACTCGTGTAGCCGCTGCACCTACTGCCCCGATCACTCCTGCCCCACGGGCCGCCGCGGCTCCGCGAGCCGCCCGGGCGCAGCGCGACGAGACGCCGACACAGCCGGTGGCCGCTCCACGCAAGAACTCAAGCGGGGCGCTGCCCTGGATTATCGTGGCGGCGGTCGCGGTCCTCGCACTCGTCGGGTCGCTCATCGCAGTCAACGCGCTCCGCAGCGACGAGCCGAAGCCGGCTCCGACCAGCGAGGCTCCCGCCCCCACGCCGACCGAGACGGACACTGAGACCGAAGAGCCTGAGCCGACTCCCGAGGAGCCGGCCGAGCCTGAGGTGCCCAAGGTTGATGTCGGCGCGGACCCGATCTCGATGCCCGTGTCGTTCGCAGGAATCTCCATTGAGACCTCGCAGAAGTTGACGAGCCCGCAGTGGCAGTACATCGCGGGCCCGCCTGAGCGCGTGATGATCGAGTCGGGGCTGATGAACACATTCCCCGAGGCTTGTTCCGCAATGCGTAGCCCCAGCCTGCAGAGCCCGTGGGGCATTGAGAAGGCTGAAGACGGCACCTGGACTGTCGTGCGCCCCGAGGGCACCTGCGCCGCGAACCCCGACCTGTACAACGAGGTCTGGGGCCTCATGCAGGCAGTCGCGGATAGCGCCAAGCCGCTCTAGCCCCTCGGGTGGGCCTCCGGCCCGGCCCTGCCATCGCTACACCCCCGTTTTTTCTATTCCGACCCTTGTGCAGGGCACGCAAGGGTCGGAATAGAAAAAACGGGGGTGTTTGGGTGTGGGGCGCTAGCCGAAGAGGGTGGGCCAGAGCGCGAGCGCGAGCGGGTAGCCGGCGAAACTCACGATGTCGAGCAGCCAGTGCGCCACGATGAGGGGGAGGGATCTGCCCCAGCGCTGGTACGCCCACCCGAAGACGAGGCCCATCACCACGTTTCCGATGAACCCGCCGAAGCCCTGGTAGAGGTGGTAGCTGCCGCGCAGCAGCGCGCTCGACACAATCGTCGCCCACTTCCCGACGCCGAGCCGCTTTAGCCGGTCGAAGAGGTAAGCAACGACGATGAGCTCCTCGCTGAGCGCTGCGCGCAGTGCCTGCAGGATGAGGATGGGAACAGTCCACCAGAACGCGTCGAGTGTCGTCGGTACGACGGTGGTGTTGATGCCGATCCACTTCGCGAAGAGGTAGAAAGCGAGGCCGGGAATGCCGATCGCCGCCGCGAGCAGGAACCCGTGCCCGGTTTCGCGCAGCCACGGCCAGCCACCGGTGCCGCGTATCGGGGCGAACGACGTGGGCGTCGGTGAGCCGAGCCCGAGATCAGCGAGGTGCGGCTTGCGCGCACGCCACAGCAGGAACGCCACCAGAGCAACGGGAGCGAGGCCGCCAATAATGCCGAGCAGCTGGTAGGCGAGATCGAAGTACTGCTGGCCAGACATTGGCCGGTTGATCGTCGCGGTCTGGTTAGCAAGCGCGGTGTCCTGCGCGAGGCGTTCGAAGATTGTGATGATCGCGCGCACCCCGGAGTAGCCGAACGAGAGCGCAAGCACGATGCCGAGCTCCCAGCGGAGCCTGGGGCGCTGAGCGAGGGGGACTGGATCACGGTGCTGCGACGTCACCGTCTCAGCGTACCGCTGGTGGATTTGGAAGACTGGGGGAGTAACCGGCCGGGGCCGGGCAGGCGAGGGCCAGGGGCCGGGTTGAGCCGGGCCACAGCGGGCGGACAGTTTTGCGACCACAGCGGGATCCGAACGTCTCCAGCTACATACAGCGTATTGCAGGATAGAGATTCCGTATGTCGAAGGAGTTGCAGGATTCGTACAACATTCACGCTTCAGCAACTCATTGCGTTGGTTCTCGCTCTCCGCGCGGTTACGAGTGAGTCACGAGGGGCCGTGGGATTCGTTTCGCGGCGGCGCGTGGCATAAACTGAACGATGGAAATACCTACATACTCCGTGGTAGTTCATAATGTCTGCGATACGCACGCTTAAGAAGCCGCGGGGGCAATTCAAGGAGGAAACCAGTGAAGCGTTCACGCATCGGGCTAAGCATTGTTGCACTAGCCGCAGCGGGCTCCCTGGCACTCGTCGGCTGCTCGGCTGGCGGAAGCGACAACGGCGGCGACAAGGCAAGCGGCGGGATCATCACCGTCAACAACACTGAGCCGCAGAAGGGCCTGATTCCGGCAGACACGACCGAGGTCGGCGGCGGCAAGGTTGTCGACGCGCTCTGGGAAGGCCTCGTCTACTACGACGCAGACGGCGCAACCCAGATGGGTGTCGCAAAGTCGATCGAGTCGGACAACGGCACCACCTGGACCGTGACGCTCCGCGACGACGCAGTCTTCTCTGACGGCACCCCCGTCACGGCAAACAGCTTCGTTGACGCATGGAACTACGCCGCAAACGTCGAGAACGCACTCGGCAACCAGGCATTCTTCGCGGACATCAAGGGCTTCAACGCCGATGAGCCGCAGGAAGCCATGGAGGGCCTCAAGGTCGTTGACGACCACACCTTCACCATCGAGGCAACCCCGGACTTCCCGGACCGCCTTGGCTACTCGGCGTACTACCCGCTGCCCGAGGTTGCGTTCGAGGATATGGCCGCTTACGGCCAGAACCCGGTCGGCAACGGCCTCTACAAGTTCGCAGGCGATGACGCGTGGAAGCACGACGTTGAGCTCAAGCTCGTGAAGAACGACACCTACGTTGGACCCCGCGAGGTTGCAAACGAGGGCATCGACTTCAAGATGTACGCATCGCTCGACGCTGCTTACACCGATCTGCTCGGCAACAACCTTGACGTGCTCGACCAGATCCCGGACACCTCGTTCGCGGTCTTCCAGGACGAGCTCGGCGATCGCGCGATCAACCAGGCTGGCGCGCTCATGACGACGCTCACCGTGTCGATGAACCTTGATCACTTCACCGGTGAAGAGGGCAAGCTGCGCCGCCAGGCGCTGTCGATGGCCGTCGACCGCGAAGAGATCATCGACGTGATCTTCGAGGGCACCAACGTCCCCGCGAAGGACTTCACCTCACCCATCGTTGACGGCTTCACCGAAGACCTCAAGGGCGCTGACAAGCTCGAGTTCAACCTCGAAGAGGCGAAGAAGCTCTGGGCCGAGGCTGACGCGATCAGCCCGTACGAGGGCACCCTCGAGGTAGCCACCAACTCGGACGGCCCGCACCAGGTGTGGATCGAAGCAGTTGCGAACCAGTGGGCAAACAACCTGGGCATCACCGCAGCTCCGAAGCTCTACCCGACCTTCCCCGCGTTCCTCGATGACCGCGAGGCAGACACCGTCGGTGGCCCGTTCCGTGCGGGCTGGCAGGCAGACTACCCGGGTGCGTACAACTACCTGCAGCCGCTCTACTCGACGGGCGCAAGCTCGAACCACGGCTTCTACAGCAACGCCGAGTTCGACAAGCTCCTCACCGAGGCAGTCCAGGAATCGGATCACGACAAGTCGATCGCGAAGCTCCACGCTGCTCAGGAGATCCTCCTCGAAGACATGCCGTCGATCCCGCTCTGGTACCAGGGCACCACGGGTGGCTTCAGCGAGAACGTTGACAACGTGAAGTTCGGCTGGAACTCTGTGCCGATCTTCAACGAGATCACCAAGAAGTAACCCTTTCATTAGCAGGCCCCGGAGTGTGCTCCGGGGCCTGCTCCTTGTGTCGGCGACATCGAGCCGGGACGGGGCCCTCGAATCGCAAGCGGAGACACCGAAGTCTTTTAGTTTGCTGCGCACCACAACTGCGAGAGAATTACAACATGCATAGCCTCATCATCAGGGAAGGGATCAGCACATGCTGAGATATATCCTCTTCCGCATACTGCAAGTGATCCCGGTACTTCTGGGCACGACCTTCCTCATCTACTTCATGGTTTTCGCCATGCCGGGCGACCCGGTTGCGGCAATGTTCGGCGAGAAGGTGCCGAGCGAAGCTGTTCTGGATCGCATTCGCGAGCAGTACAACCTCGATAAGCCGTTCTTCATTCAGTACCTGCTGTACCTCAAGGGCATCCTCATCGGTGACTTTGGTATGAGCTTCTCGGGGGAGCCTGTCTCGCAGGTGCTCGCTCGGGCATTCCCCGTGACGATCCAGCTCGCAATCATGGCGATTGTGATCTCGCTCGTGCTCGCGATTGGCATCGGCCTGTTCTCTGGCCTGCGCAAGGGCAAGCTGTTTGACAACGTCAACCTGATCATCGGCCTGCTCTTCATGAGCATCCCGATCTTCGTGATCGCGTTCATCGCCCAGTATGGTCTCGGCCTCAAGCTCGGCTGGTTCAGCCCCACTGTCGGCTCGGGCGCACCGCTCAAGGATCTGCTGCTGCCAGCGATCGTGCTCGGCGTGAGCCTCTACGCGACGAGTATGCGCCTCACCCGCGCGTCGGTCATCGACACACTGAACCAGGATTTCGTGCGCACCGCTTACGCGAAGGGCCTGAGCCGTAACCGGGTCATCCCCGTGCACGTGCTGCGCAACTCGCTGATTCCGACGATCACGAACACCGCGACCGATTTCGGTACGCTCATGGTCGGCGCGACCGTGACCGAGGGCATCTTCAACGTGCCCGGCGTGGGTAACGTGCTCTTCAAGGCGATCCTCAAGGGAGAGAACGCTACCGTGGTCTCCTTCGTCACCGTCATGGTGCTCATCTACCTCGTCGTCAACCTTGTCGTCGATCTCCTCTACGCCGTTCTCGATCCGAGGATTCGTTATGCCTGACACACAGCACACCCCATCCCACGGTGCTCGCCCCGTCATCGAGCACTTTGTCGCCCCCGTCGACCAGACTCCGGTCGCAGGCGTCGACGAGGTGCGGATCTCTGAAAAGAAGTCCTCGCTCTGGCGTGACGCCTGGCGCGACATGCGCCGCCGGCCCATGTTCTGGATCGCCGCGGTGATCCTGCTCTTCGTCGCCCTCGTTTCGCTGTTCCCGACGCTGTTCACGCAGATCGATCCGCGCACCTGCTCGCTCCCGTTCTCGAACGGGCCGTCTTCGGCAGGGCACCCGCTCGGGTACAACAAGCAGGGCTGTGACGTCTACTCGCGCATCATTCACGGAACGTCGACCTCGGTGTCGGTCGGTCTCATCGTGATCGCGATCACCTTCGTGGTGGGCACCGCAGTGGGCGCCGTTGCCGGCTTCTTCGGCGGCGCGCTTGACTCAGTGCTCTCGCGCATCGGCGATATCTTCTTCTCGATTCCCTACATCCTCGCTGCTGTTGTCGTCATGAGCGTGCTCTCGGAGCACCGCAACCCGCTCGTCATCGCGCTCGCGATCGGCGGCTTCTCCTGGCCGATCACCGCGCGCATCGTGCGAAGCGAGATCCTCCGCGTGAAGAACGCGGACTTCGTGATGGCCGCCGAGTCGCTCGGCCTGTCGCGTATCGGCACCATGATGAAGCACGTGATCCCGAACGCGATTGCCCCGGCGATCGTCGTGACCACGATCTCGCTTTCGTCGGCGATCGTCGCAGAGTCGGTGCTCTCGTTCCTGGGCGTCGGGCTTCCCCCCGGGGACTTCATCAGCTGGGGGAATGACATTAGCTCGGCGCAGCTGTCGCTGCGCACCGATCCAATGCCGCTCATTTACCCCTCGCTCGCGCTCACCATTACGGTGCTTGGATTCATTCTGCTCGGCGAGGTTGTCCGTGACGCGCTTGATCCGAAGGCGAGGGCCCGACGATGAGCGATGTGACGGCAGGAAAAACAGAAGACACTATGAAACCAGTGCTCAGCGTTCGTGACCTCAAGGTCGCGTTTAACGTCGATAAGAAGCTCAAAGAGGTCGTGCACGGCGTCAGCTTTGACGTCTACCCGGGCGAGACCGTGGCAATCGTTGGTGAGTCCGGCTCGGGCAAATCGACCACGATGCACGCGGTTATGAACCTGCTCCCCGGAACAGGTCGCATCACCGATGGCTCGATTCTCTGGCAGGGCCGGGAGCTCGTGGGTATTGGTCGCCGTGACATGGAGACGATCCGTGGTCGCGAGATCGGTCTCGTTCCGCAGGATCCGATGTCGAACCTCAACCCTGTGTGGTCGGTCGGCTTCCAGGTCGAGGAGGCGATCCGCGCAAACGGTATCGCCTCGGGCAAGAAGGAAGTCCGCGAGCGCGCTATCGAGGTGCTTGAGCAGGCTGGCCTGAGCGACGCCGAGAAGCGCATGAAGCAGTACCCGCACCAGTTCTCTGGCGGTATGAAGCAGCGCGCGCTCATTGGTATCGGGCTGTCGGCGAAGCCGGATCTGCTCATCGCTGATGAGCCGACGAGCGCGCTCGATGTGACCGTGCAGCGAGTGGTGCTTGACCACCTCGCGAAGCTCACGAGCGACCTTGGCACCGCCGTGGTGTTCATCACGCACGACCTCGGTCTTGCTGCCGAGCGCGCGGAGAAGCTCATCGTGATGTACCAGGGCAACATTGTCGAGTCGGGTCCGAGCCGCGAGATTCTGCAGAACCCGCAGCACCCGTACACGAAGCGTCTGGTGGCCGCGGCCCCGAGCCTCGCGTCACGGCGCATCGGATCGTCCGCGGGCATGCCTGCGGCTCCGACGAGCACCTTCGACGTGGCCGCACTTGCCGACGCAGAGCACCGCGGCGGCAAGATTGGTGAGCCGCTCATCGAGGTCGAGGATCTGCGCAAGGTCTACAAGCTGCGCAAGGGCAACTTCAAGAGCGAGGATTTCGTCGCTGTTGAGGGCGCGAGTTTCACGATCAACCGCGGTGAGACGCTCGCACTCGTCGGCGAGTCCGGTTCGGGCAAGTCGACGATCGCGAAGATGGTGCTGCAGCTCGAGAAGCCCTCTGGCGGCAAGGTGACGATCGCGGGAACAGACACGGCGACGCTCTCGTCGCGCGAGCTGTTCGACCTGCGGCGCACGCTGCAGCCCGTGTTCCAAGATCCGTATGGATCGCTTGATCCGCTGCACAACATCGGCAACACGATCATGGAGCCGCTGAACATCCACAAGGTGGGTGACATGGCGAGCCGCAAGCAGCGTGTCAACGAGCTGCTCGATCAGGTGTCGCTGCCGCGTGAGCTGGCCACCCGCTACCCGAACGAGCTCTCGGGCGGGCAGCGGCAGCGTGTTGCGGTGGCCCGCGGGCTCGCGCTCAAGCCGGATATTCTCGTGCTCGACGAGGCGGTTTCCGCTCTCGACGTGCTCGTGCAGGCGCAGGTCTTGGATCTGCTTGCCGAGCTGCAGCGCGACCTCGGCCTCACCTATCTCTTCATCACGCACGACCTCGCGGTTGTGCGGCTCATTGCTGACCGCGTTTGCGTGATGCAGCAGGGCAAGATCGTGGAGCAGGCGAGCACCGAGGAAGTGTTCGAGAACCCGAAGATGGAGTACACGAAGAACCTCCTCGCGGCGATCCCGGGTGCTTCGATCGAGCTCGGTATTGGGAGCGCGGCGGATCATGTTCAGGTGACGCCGCCAGCCGCACCAGGCTCGGCGCCCTTTGCGGGTAGCGGCCAGGCGGGAGCTATCGGCTAGTACGACCGCACCGGGTGCGCACATCCGCGCCCGAGGCCACGATTGGTGGGCCACTACTCCGAACGGGTCTCCGTCGGGGCAGTGGCCCACAGTCGTTGTGTGCGGTGAATAATCTTCGGAAAGGCACTCGTGCGCGCACAGAATTTGCAAGCATTTCGGATCACTCCATTATTCGCTTTCGACGGTGTCACCCTTATGTAACTTTTCACCAGTGTTTGTTTGTCGGCGCTAACTGTCCGCATAGTCTGAGGGCGTTCACTCGAGACCCGCGGCGGTGCCTCCAACGAAGGGCGCGCAGCGGTCGGGTTCTTATCAAGGAGGAAAAGTGACACGAGTTCCATCGCGCAGATCGCGCGTCGCCGTTGCCGTTGCACTCACCGGAGCAGTGAGCCTTGCGCTCGCCGGCTGCTCGACAGGTGGCAGCGACACCGCAAACACCGGCGGTGAGGGAGGCAGCACCATCTCAGTTGCCGTCACCAACGCCGTAACGTCGTTCAACGGGGGCACCCCACAGGGCAACCTCGACAGCAACGGCATGGTCGGCTATCTGACAGGCGTTTCCGGCGGCCTCGGCCTCGGTAGCTTCTTCACGCTCGACCCCGAGTTCAACGTCGTGCCAGAAGAGGGCTTCGGCTCCTTCGAGAAGGTGTCTGACGATCCGCTGAAGGTGGAGTACACCCTCAACGAGGGCCTGAAGTGGTCTGACGGTGAGCCCATTACCGCCGACGACATGCTCTTTGCCTGGGTCTCAGGCTCGGGTTGGTTCGACGACGCGACCCTCGACGAGGAGACGGGTGAGCCGAAGTCGGGCACGCAGTACTTCTCACTCGCGGGCAGCACCGCTGGCCTCGACATGACGAGCTTCCCTGAGATCAGCGAGGACAACCTCTCGATGACGCTGACCTACGACGAGCCCTTCGTCGACTGGCAGTACGTCAACCCGATGGACAAGCCGGCGCACATCATGGCGAAGCAGGCGGATCTCTCGGTCGAAGAGCTCCGGACGCTGTTCGAAGACAGCCCGAAGGGCGACCCCGCAAGCCCCGCGGCTGAGGCGATCCCCGAGCTCAAGAAGATCGCAGACTTCTGGAACACCGGGTACGACACGACCACGATGCCCGAGAACAAGGACCTGCTCGTCGCCTCCGGCCCGTTCATCGTCTCAGACTTCGTGCCCGAGCAGTCGCTCACGCTCTCGAAGAACCCTGAGTACCAGGGCGATCACAAGCTCGCGTACGACAACCTCGTGTTCCGCTTCATCGGCGACTCGAACGCGCAGATCACGGCCCTCCAGAACGGTGAGGTCAACGCGATCTACCCGCAGCCCTCGGCTGACACGAACGCCGCCCTCGACAAGATGGGCGCCACGCTCTACCCCGGCGACCAGATGGCATACGACCACATGGACCTGAACATGGGTGGCGAGACCTTCAAGGATCCGAAGGTTCGTGAGGCATTCCTCAAGACGATCCCGCGCCAGCAGATCCTCGACTCGATCATCACCCCGATGAACCCCGAGGCAGAGGTGCTCAACTCGCAGATCTGGGTCTCGGCGAACACCGAGTACGCAAACGCGGTCAAGGAGAACGGCTACGACGCGTTCACCGAGCCCGACATCGAGGCAGCTAAGGCGCTCCTCGGCGGCGCGACGCCGACCGTGAAGATTCTCTACAACAACGAGAACCCGAACCGTGTTGACACCTTCCAGCTCGTCAAGGCAAGCGCTGAGCAGGCCGGGTTCATCGTTGAGGACCTGGGCGACCCGAACTGGGGCGCGCTGCTCTCCGGTGGCGAATACGACGCCTCCATCTTCGGCTGGGTCTCGCCCGGCATCGGCAACTCCGCGCTCGCACAGATCTTCAAGACCGGCGGCGGCGGCAACTACAACGGCTTCAGCAACGCTGAGTCGGACAAGCTCGTCGACGAGGCGCAGACCACCCTCGACCCGGCAGAACTCGAGAAGAAGAAGATCCGTATCGACGCGATCACCGCTGAGGAATTCTACGGACTTCCGCTGTTCCAGACCCCGGGACTGTTTGCCGACAACGGCAGCATCTCAGGCCTGGAGTACTTCGGCGGCCAGACGGGCATCGTCTGGAACGCGCAGGACTGGAAGCTGAACTAACAGCTGCCGGTAGTTCCGTGCGGGGCAGGGGAGCCCACCAGGCGCCCCTGCCCCACGCGGCACCTCCACGAAACGGAGAACCGGTGAGGCACTCACCCCGCGCTGAGCCGGTACTAGCCTCTCGAGAATTGAAGCCATGACCAGTTTTATAGTGAGACGGATCCTCGTCTCCGTGCTCATCCTTATCGCGGCATCGTTCATTATGTACATGCTCGCCGCCTACTCAGGCGACCCCCTCAAAGACCTCCGGGGATCCAACGCCCCGAATATTGACCAGCTGATCGCCGCCAGGACCGCAGCGTTGCACCTGGACGTTCCGCCGCCCGCCAGATGGTTCATCTGGATCGGTGGCGCAGCTGGCTGCCTCATCCCCTTCGCAAACACCTGCAACCTCGGGCTGAGCGTCACGAACGCCTCCGTCACGAGCCTGCTGCCAGCCGCAATGGCCTCGACCGTCCAACTCGTGACGGTCGCCCTCGTCGTCGCCGTACTCCTCGGCGTGGTCGTCGGCATCGCGACCGCGCTGCGCCAGCACAGCGGCTTTGACTTCAGCATCACCTTCATCAGTTTCTTCCTGTTCTCACTGCCCTCGTTCCTCATCGCGGTGCTGCTCAAGGAGTTTGTCGCCATCGGCTTCAACAACTTCCTGCAGAAGGACCCGAGGATCGGGATCGGGGCGCTCATCGCGATCGCGGTCGTCAGCGGCCTGATCTGGCAGGTCTTCATCGGCGGTGACCTCCGCCGCAGACTCACCGTCTTCGCCGTCTCAGCGGTCGCGACCGGCGGCGTGCTCGGCTTCCTGTCGGCCACGAACTGGTTCGTGAACCCTGGCCTCGGCCCCATCGGCATCGTGCTGCTCATCGCGGCAACGGTCGCGGCGACAGTCGGCGTGCTCGCCGGGCTCCGTAGCCGGCGCTCGCTGCTCATCGGCTCGGCCGTCGGCGCACTCGGCGTGATCTCGTATTTCGCGCTCCAGGGTGTGCTGCAGAACCCCAGCCTCGGTCTCGTCATCGGGCTCGCGCTCGTGGCGATCCTCGTCGGCTGCCTCGTCGGCTACGCATTCGGCGGCTACGACCGCGGGCAGGCGATGCGCATCGGCGCAATCGTCGCCTTCTTCTCTGGCGCATTCGTGCTGCTCGACCGCTTCATGCAGGCCTGGCCGAGCTACGTGAACCACCCACGGATCAACGGCCGGCCGATCGCGACCGTCGGCTCCGAGACGCCGGGATTCACCGGTGACTTCTGGCAGGTGAGCCTCGACAGTTTCACCCACCTCCTGCTGCCGACGATTGCGCTGCTGCTCATTTCGTTCGCGGGCTACACGCGCTACGCGCGTGCCGGTCTGCTCGAGGTGATGAATCAGGATTACATCCGTACCGCGCGCGCCAAGGGACTGCCTGAGCGGGTCGTCATTGTGCGGCACGCGCTGCGAAACATGCTCATCCCGATCGCGACGCTCGTCGCGACCGACGTTGGCGCGCTGCTGGGCGGCGCTGTGATCACGGAGTCCGTCTTCGCGATCCCCGGCATGGGGCAGCTGTTCAACGCATCGCTGAAGCGGGTCGACCTCAACCCGATCATGGGGTACTTCCTCGTGATCGCTTCGATGGCGATCCTCTTCAACTTCCTCGCCGACCTCGCCTACGCGGCGCTCGACCCACGGGTTCGGGTGAAGTGATGCGTAGCTATTCGAAAGACCCGGGCGACACCGGGGCAGTAGCCGCATCCAACACCACCGAGGGGAGCACCCGATGAGCGTCACCAATACGCCGGAGACTCCGGCAGCAGCGCCCGCCGCGGTCGTGGGCGAGAAACAGGGCACCCTTGTCCTCCGCCGATTCCTGAGCAACAGGCTCTCAGTCGTCTGCATGATCTTGTTTGTCGGGCTGATCCTCTTCGCCGGCTCGGCGACCGGATTCGGCCCCTTCTCTGGCTGGTGGAAACACAGCTACACCGCAGTCAACCCGCAGTTCGAGGGCGGCGCGCCAACCATCTCGTTCATTCCGACCTGGCTGGGCGGCGAGGGCATGCACCTCGGCGAACACCCGTTCGGGCAGAGCCGGATCGGCGTGGACTACTTCGCCATGACAATGCGCGGCATCACGAACTCTGTCATCGTGATGTTCGTGATCGGCGGCCTCGGCACCATCGTCGGCACCGTCATCGGCGCGATCGCGGGCTACTACCGCGGCTGGGTCGACGCCGTGCTCATGCGCATCACCGACGTGTTCATCGTGATCCCCGCGATCGTGATCGGTTCAGTTGTCGGTAACACCGCCGGTGGGCTCGGAATCTGGTTCCTCGCAGCACTCCTCGCGCTCGTGTCGTGGATGGGCATCGCCCGCCTCGTGCGCGCCGAGTTCCTGTCGCTGCGCGAACGCGAGTTCGTCGAAGCGGCGCGCGTTGCGGGCGCAAGCGATACCCGGATCATCTTCAAGCACATCCTGCCGAACGCCATCGGCGTCGTCATCGTGTCGGCGACGCTGCTCGCTGCCTCGGCGATTCTGCTGGAGACCGGCCTGAGCTACCTGGGATACGGCATCCAGCCGCCCGAGGTCTCACTCGGCCGCCTCATCTCGGACAACCAGTCGGCGTTCAGTACCCGGCCCTGGCTGTACTGGTGGCCTGCGGTGTTCATCGTGTCCCTCGCGCTGCTCGTCAACTTCGTTGGCGACGGCCTGCGCGACGCATTCGACCCGCGGCAGAAACGCTTCAAGCTGCGCAAGATGCGCGAGATGGACGCGGGAGCGTAGGGCATGGCTCCCAACGTGCAGCTGCGCCGGCGGGATACTGACGCCGCCCGGTGCAGCTCGGCGCCTCGCTCTTTAGAACAGCGTCAGCGCGGCAGCCGACACGGCGATACCGCCGAGCAGCACCGTGAGGGCGTCCGCATTCCAGCGGATCGCCACGGGCGTCTGGTCGGCGACGCCGGCCTCGATCCTGCCCTCGTGCTGCAGCTCAGCCCAGCGCTCGCGCACGAGCGACGCGGCGTCGCCAGAATCGGTTCCGCTGAGGTCGCCGGGGCGCGGGGCGTCCAGGCTGCGGCCCTCGCGCTTCGAGCGCCGGGCGAGCCGGGCCGCGGTGACCGTGCCGGGAGCGGGCGCGGCGAACACGTTCACCGTGCGTCCTGGCACGTGCAGGCTGAGGTTGTACTTCGTGTCGACGTGCACGAGCGCGTTCCACGGGATCGTCACCGTCCGCAACACGTTGCGCACAGTGACGGCCTCGTCGCTCACCCGCAGGCTCGGCAGCCACAGCCCCACGTAGGTGAAGGCCGCGATCGCGGCGAGCGGCACGAGCATTGCAGACCTTTCGGGACCGCCTGGCAGCCACACCGAGCTGACAGCGAAGAGGAGCAGGGTCGCCCACACGGCGACGCTGATCCCTCGATTAAAGCGGGACACGAACACACTGGGACGAGGGTCATTGACGGGCACACACCCATCGTGTCACCGTCCCGGGCACAGACACAACCGGTGGGGGATCCCCGCACGGATCAGAGTGAAAGGGAACACGGATGACGACGAGCACGGAGGCGGGCACGCGTCCCGTCCTAGAGATGAACGGGCTCTCGGTCGACTTCGCGGTGGACGGGGTGTGGAACCCCGCCGCGATCGGGCTGGAGTACCGGATTCGTCCCGGCGAGATCGTTGCTGTCGTGGGCGAGTCGGGCTCGGGCAAGAGCGCGAGTTCGATGGCGATCCTCGACCTGCTGCCAAAGACGGCGAGGGTGAGGGGGAGCATCACGCTCAACGGCGAGGAACTCGTGGGCGCAAACCCCAGGCGGATGCGCGAGCTGCGCGGATCTGCGATCGCTGCGATCTTCCAGGAGCCGATGACTGCGCTCAACCCGGTGCTCACCATCGGTTCGCAGATCGTTGAGGCGGTGCGCACCCACACTCAGCAGAGCCCGAGCGAAGCGAAGACGCGCGCGATCGAGCTGCTCACGCTCGTCGAGCTGCCCGACCCCGAGAAGGCCTTCAACTCGTACCCGCACCAGCTGTCGGGCGGGCAGCGGCAGCGCGCCATGATCGCGCAGGCGCTCGTGCTCGACCCGCAGCTGCTCATCGCAGACGAGCCGACAACCGCGCTCGATGTGACGGTGCAGGCCGAGATCCTCGAACTCATCCGCTCGCTCAGGGATCGCCTGAAGAGCGCCGTGCTGCTCATCACCCATGACATGGGCGTCGTCGCCGACCTCGCCGACTGGATCGTCGTGATGCAGCAGGGGCGGATCGTCGAGCAGGGCGATGTGATGCAGATCTTTACGGCTCCGCAGCACCCGTATACGCAGGCGCTGCTCGCCGCGGTGCCGCACCTCGGCGGCGACAGCGAGGTGGATCTCTCGGAGAGCCTCGTGCGCGTCGTCGAGGATCGCCTGCACGAGGCCGTGCACACCGAGGCCATCGCGGCGACGCCCGGCACGGCGGTGCTCTCGTTCGAGGAAGTGTCGATTGAGTACGGCCGGGCCGGCAAGCTCGGGTCGTTCAAAGCGGTCGACAGCGTGACCTTCGAGGTCAACCCCGGCGAGATCGTCGGGCTCGTGGGGGAGTCGGGCTCGGGCAAGTCGACGATCGGCCGGGCGGCCACCGGGCTGCAGGCCGTGTCTGCCGGGCGACTGGAGGTCACCGGCACCGACCTGTCGAAGTGGAACCGCAAGATCGTGCGCGAGCTGCGCAACCGCGTGGGGATCGTGTTCCAAGACCCGTCGTCGTCGCTCAACCCGCGACTGCCGATCGGTGAGTCCATTGGTGAGCCGCTGTTCTTGGCCGGCGAGGCCAGGGGGAAGGCTCTCGACGTACGCGTCGAGGAACTGCTCGACAGCGTGAACCTGCCGGTTGCCTACCGCAACCGGTTCCCGCACGAGCTGTCCGGCGGGCAGAAGCAGCGCGTCGGCATTGCGCGGGCGCTCTCGCTGAAGCCCGAGCTGCTCATCGCCGACGAGCCGACGAGCGCGCTCGACGTTTCGGTGCAGGCGAAGGTGCTTGAGCTGCTCAAAGAGCTGCAGGCCGAAATGGGCTTCGCATGCCTGTTCATCAGCCACGACCTTGCCGTCGTCGACGCCCTCGCCGACCGGGTGATCGTGCTGCACCGCGGCAAGATCGCGGAGCAGGGGACCCGCAACCAGATCCTCCGCGCGCCGACCGACCCGTACACGCAGCGACTCATCGCGGCGATTCCCGTGCCGGACCCGGTCGAGCAGCGCTCGCGCCGCGAGCTGCGGCAGCGGATCCTGCAGGACACGGACGGGGTCTAGCGCCGGGCTGTGCGCCGGGGCCGTGCGCCGGGCCCGTGGGTCGGGGGCAGCGCTCCGGGGCCGTGCGCCGCTCCATCCTCACTGCCCCTATTGTTCCTCCATGAGCCTTGTGCAGGCTAGACAAGGCTCGGAATAGATAAATCGGGGTAGTGGGGGTGAGGGATCGGGCGGTCGCGGCGGAATTGGCGGCGGTTTACAGCCGTCGCCCCGTGAGGTCACGATTCACTGCGCATTGTTACAGGCGCTCTCACGAGGGGCCTGCAGTTCCACTAGTGTGTGAAGTGTTCTGAAACGCAATTGATACATGCAGTGATGCTTGTATTCGTTTCCAATGGAGGAAGAATTGAAGAAGAAACTATTTACCTCGGTCGCTCTCGCCGGTGCTGCCGCGCTGCTGCTGAGCTCCTGCGCATCGAGCGATAACGGGACGACCGGTGGCGGTACCTCGGGCGACGCAATCACCGTCGGCACGACCGACGTCGTGACCGCGCTTGACCCCGCGGGCTCGTACGACAACGGCTCGTTCGCCGTCATGACGAACGTCTACCCGTTCCTGCTCAACCACGAGATCGGCTCGAGCGACGTCGCTCCCGATATCGCGGAGTCTGCCGAGTTCACCGAGCCGACCCAGTACACCGTGAAGCTCAAGGCCGGCCTGAAGTTCGCGAACGGCAACGACCTCACAAGCTCCGACGTCAAGCACACCTTCGACCGCCAGGTCGCGATCGCCGAGCCCACCGGCCCGTCGAGCCTCCTCGAGAACCTCGAGAGCGTCGAAGCGGTCGACGAAACCACCGTCATCTTCCACCTGAAGGAAGCGAACGACCAGACCTTCCCGCAGGTGCTGTCGACTCCGGTTGCGCCGATCGTTGACGAGGACGTGTTCCCCGCTGACAAGCTCGCCACCGACGAGGAGATCGTCAAGGGCAAGGGCTTCGCGGGCCAGTACACGCTCGAGAGCTTCAAGAAGAACGACCTCGCTTCGTACAAGGCGTTCGACGGCTACCAGGGCCTGTGGGGCGCTGCGAAGAGCGATACGGTCAACACCAAGTACTTCGCGAACGAGACGAACCTCAGCCAGGCGATGGAGACAAAGGCCATCGACGTTGCGTTCCGTAGCCTCTCTGCAACCGACACCGAGAAGCTCGGCAACACCGACGGGCTGAAGCTCGTTGACGGCCCCGGCGGCGCAATCCGCTACATCGTCTTCAACTTCGATACCCAGCCGTTCGGCGCGAAGACCGCCGATGCGGACCCGGCCAAGGCACTCGCTGTGCGCCAGGCCGCTGCCGATCTCATCGACCGTTCGAAGATCGCCTCGCAGGTCTACAAGGACACCTTCACGCCGCTGTTCAGCCCGGTTGCGCAGGGCTTCACCGGCGCGACTGAGTCGTTCAAGGAGCAGTACGGTGACAAGCAGGGCGGCGCAGACTCGGCCGCGGCAAAGGCTCGCCTCGAAGCAGCCGGCGTCGAACTTCCCGTCACGCTGCAGCTGCAGTACAACCCGGATCACTACGGTGACGCTTCGGCCGAAGAGTACGCGCTCGTGAAGCAGCAGCTCGAGGCCGACGGCGTGTTCACGGTCGACCTGCAGTCGACTGAGTGGGGCCAGTACTCGAAGGACTTCCCGGCTGACGCGTACCCCGCGTACCAGCTCGGCTGGTTCCCCGACTTCTCGGACGCCGACAACTTCCTGACTCCGTTCTTCGTCAACGGTGGCTTCTTCAACAACCACTACGAGTCGCCGAAGATCAACGAGCTCATCGGCAAGCAGCGCGTCACGGTCGACCCGACCGAGCGCACCGCGATCATCGAAGAAGCTCAGGCGCAGGTCGCCCAGGATGTTCCGATGATCCCGCTGCTCCAGGGCACGCAGGTCGCGATCACGACTGATGCGATTGACGGTGTTGTCCTTGACGGCTCCTTCAAGTTCCGCCTCGGAACGATCACAAAGAACTAGCAGTGCGTAGCCGGTGCGGGGAGGAGGCCTTCGGGTCTCCTCCCCGCACGGCGTGAGCATCATGACTTCTCTCGAAACATCGACGGCGCCGTCGACACCGAAAGCGCCGAAACGTCCCTCCGGTGGGGGCCTCTGGCGCTATATTCTGTGGCGCGCAGTGCTCATCATCCCCACCGTCTTTATCCTCGTCACGATGGTATTCCTGCTTATGCGGACCATCGGAGACCCGATCACGGCCTCCGTCGGCGGTAAGCTGCCGCCTGACGAGCTCGCCCGTCGCATCGCCGACGCCGGCTACGACCGCCCGGTCTTCGTGCAGTACATCGAGTATCTCGGCCAGGTCTTCACTGGCAACTTTGGTACGACGCTGAGCGACCACCGCCCGGTCACCGAAGTCATCATGACCTTCGGATCCGCCACGCTCGAGCTCGCGTTCTTCACGCTGATCGTCGCCTTCATCGTCGGCATTCCGCTCGGCATGCTCGCGGCCTACTACCGTGACCGCGGTCCAGACGCCTCCCTGCGCATCTTCGCGATCCTCACCTACGCGACCCCCGTCTTCTTCTCGGGCCTGCTCATGAAGCTCGTCTTCGGGGTATGGCTCGGCTGGTTCCCGCTCTCAGGCCGCGCCTCTATCGGGACCGAACTGCAGATCCAAATGCTCGGAAACCCGAGCGGCTTCTACCTCATTGACGCGTTCCGCACGGGAAACATGGCGAACGTCGGCGACGTGCTCATGCACGCCGTGCTGCCTGCGCTCACGCTTGGCCTCATGACCGCGGGTGTGTTCCTGCGGCTCGTGCGCACGAACATGATCGGCACGCTCGGGCGCGAGTACATTGACTCCGGCCGGTCCCGCGGCGTCAGCGAGTTCAGGCTCGTCACGAAGCACGCGTACCGCCCCGCGCTCATCCCGATCATCACGGTCATCGGCATGCAGATCGCGATGCTGCTCGCGGGCGCAGTGCTCACGGAGACCACGTTCGAGTGGAAGGGGCTCGGCTTCCAGCTCGCCCACTACCTCAGCGCGCGAGACTTCATCGCGGTCCAGGGCATTGTTGCGCTGCTCGCAGTGATCGTCGCCCTGAGTAACTTCATCGTCGACATCATTGCGGCGCTCATCGACCCGAGAGTGAGGTACTGAGATGACTGATACGACTTCGCTCATCATCGGGGCCGGTCCGAGCCGTGAGCGCGGCTGGCACTCCTGGCCGATCATCAAGCAGCTTCGGCAGAGCGTCGGCTTGCAGCGCGGCATGCTCATTGCGGGCCTCGCGCTGATCGCGTTCTTCGTGATCCTCGCCGTGTTCGCGCCGATCATCGCGCCGTATGACTTCAACGCGCTCGCCGGGCCCGAGGGCGACTTCGGGTCGCGCACGCCGCCGTCCGCAGCACACCCCTTCGGCACCACGATCGCCGGCTACGACGTGATGTCGCGCGTGATCTGGGGCTCCCGCACGGCGCTCATCGTGATCGTCATCGCGGTGCTCGCGTCGATCTTCGCCGGCTCACTGCTCGGGCTTGTGTCCGGGTACATCGGTGGCGCACTCGACCGCGTGCTCGTGATGCTCACCGACGCGATCTACGCGTTCCCGTCGCTGCTGCTCGCGATCGTGATGTCGATCGTGATCTCGGGTGGCCAGTCGAGTCTCTGGGGCGGTATCTGGTCGGCGTCGCTGTCGATCACCGTGGTGTTCATTCCGCAGTACTTCCGTGTCGTCCGCTCGGAGGTCGTGCGCGTGAAGGCGGAGGCGTTCGTCGAGTCGGCGCGCGTGATCGGGGCGAGCCGTTCGCGGATCATGTTCAAGCACGTGTTCCGTAACTCGACGCGGTCGCTCCCGCTCGTGTTCACCCTGAATGCGTCTGAATCGATCCTCACCCTCGCAGGCCTCGGCTTCCTCGGGTTTGGTATCGAGCCGAACTCGGCCGCCGAGTGGGGCTACGACCTGAACAAGGCCGTCGGTGACGTGACCAACGGTGTGTGGTGGACGAGCCTGTGGCCCGGACTCGCAATCGTGCTCATCGTCATGGGGCTCACCCTCACGGGCGAGAGCCTGAACGATCTCGCGGACCCGCGCTTGCGCAGTCGCCGCCGGGCGAAAGCCGGCAGCGGGGCTGTCGCGGACACGGCGATGGGTGATGCATCGGGCGGAGACCCGGTCGCCGACGCCGACTTGGAAGGGGGAACGCGATGAACGACGTGCTGCGGATCCAAGATCTTGAGGTCACGTTCGCGACCGACCACGGGAATGTGAAGGCCGTCGACGGTGTCTCGCTTGCCGTGCAGCCGGGCAGGGTACTCGCCGTCGTTGGCGAGTCCGGCTCGGGAAAGACAGTTTCGGCGCGCACCGTGCTCGGGCTGCTGCCCGAGACCGCTGTCGCGCAGGGGTCGGTACTCCTCGCGCCACGCGCTGGCGGCGAGCCGAACGACGTGCTGCATCTCACTGCGGACCAGATGCGAGCCGTGCGCGGGCGCGACGTGGCGATGGTCTTCCAGGAGCCCTCGACCGCGCTGAACCCCGTCTACACGATCGGTTGGCAGATCGCCGAGGGGCTGCGCGCCCACGGAAAGTACTCGAAGCAGCAGCTGCGGGATCGCGCGATTGAGATGCTCGAACTCGTCGGGCTGCCCGACCCGTCGGAGCGCGTCGACTACTACCCCCACCAGCTGTCTGGCGGGCAGAAGCAGCGCGTGATGATCGCGATGGCGCTCGCGCTGAAGCCCGGGCTCATCGTCGCCGACGAGCCGACGACGGCGCTTGACGTCACGGTGCAGGCGGAGATCCTCGACCTGCTCCGCTCGCTGCGGGACGAACTCGGCACCGCGATCCTGCTCATCACCCACAACATGGGCGTGGTGGCGGATCTCGCCGACGACGTCGCCGTGATGTACCAGGGCAAGGTTGTCGAGCAGGCCCCTGTCGCTGAGGTGTTCGCGAACCCGCGCCAGGACTACACGAAGCAGTTGCTCGGTGCCGTGCTGAAGCTCGGTGACGGCAGGATCCAGCCGCGAGATCGCGCGCAGGATCCGGCCGGTGCCACCGGGCCCGGCACTGGGGCCATCGCCGAGGTGGATCGGGGCGCCGCACCGATTGTGAGCGCTCGCGGGCTTGAAATTCAGTATCCGGGCAGGCTCGGACGGCCGGGTTTCAAGGCAGTGCGCGGCGTGGACTTCGAGATCAGGCCTGGTGAAGTCTTCGGCCTGGTGGGGGAGTCCGGCTCTGGGAAGTCGACGATTGGCCGCGCGATCGCGGGGCTCACCGACGCCACGGGCGGATCGCTCACGGTGCTCGGCCACGAGATGGTCGGGTTCAAGGAGCGCGCCTTCAAGCCGCTGCGGAAGCAGATCGGGTTCGTGTTTCAGGACCCGGCGTCGAGCTTCAACCCGCTGCTCACCATTGCCGAGAACGTGGCCGAGCCGCTCATCGTGCACGGGCTGGCCCGCAACGTCCGCGGTGCGCAGCGACGAGTCGACGAGTTGCTCGAGGCGGTGCAGTTGCCGCGTGCGTACGGCGAGCGGTTCCCGCACGAGCTGTCGGGAGGTCAGCGGCAGCGGGCCTCGCTCGCGCGCGGACTCGCGCTGGATCCGATGCTGCTCATCGCCGACGAGCCCACGAGCGCGCTCGACGTCTCGGTCCAGGCCCGCGTGCTCGAACTGTTTACCGAGCTGCAGGCCGAGCTTGGTTTCGCGTCGCTGTTCATCACCCACGATCTCGCGGTGGTTGACGCCCTCGCCGATCGGGTAGGGGTGCTCTACCAGGGCGAGCTCGTCGAGAGCGGCCCGACCGCAGAAGTGCTGATGGCACCGAAGGAACGGTACACGCAGCGGCTGCTCGCGTCGCTGCCCGTGCCCGATCCTGCCGAGCAGGCAGAACGTCGTGAACTCGCGCGTGCGCTCAGGGAGGCCGAGGCGGCCAGATAGAGTTACTCGTAAGGCGCGCCCGGCGCGCACCCGCACGCCGGGGTTGGCTGCTTGAAAAATAGGCACTCGACCCCGGCGTGTTCTGCGGGTATGATAGAACGTTCGCTAATTTATGATCGTGAGGATCCACCCATATGGCTCTCGCCACACGCGAAGACATTCGTAACGTCGCCATCGTCGCACACGTCGACCATGGCAAGACCACCCTCGTTGACGCCATGCTGCGTCAGACAGGCTCCTTCGACGCACACGCTGACGTCGATGACCGGGTCATGGACTCCAACGACCTTGAACGCGAAAAGGGCATCACGATCCTCGCGAAGAACACCGCTATCTCGTACGAGGGTGTCCACGCGAAGAACGGCCCCATCACCATTAACGTGGTCGACACCCCGGGTCACGCTGACTTCGGTGGCGAGGTAGAGCGCGCACTCTCGATGGTTGACGGCGTTGTTCTGCTCGTCGACTCCTCTGAGGGCCCGCTGCCCCAGACCCGCTTCGTGCTCCGCAAGGCGCTTGAGGCGAAGCACCCCGTGATCCTCGCGGTCAACAAGACTGACCGCCCCGACTCGCGTATCCCCGAGGTCGTCGGCGAGGCGCAGGATCTGCTGCTTGGCCTCGCATCGGACATCGCCGAGGAGCACCCCGACCTTGACGTCGACGCGATCCTCGACGTGCCCGTCGTGTACCTCTCGGGCCGCGCTGGTGCGTCGAGCCTCACGCAGCCCGCAAACGGCGTGCTGCCCGACGGCGACACCCTCGAGGCGCTCTTCGGCGTCATCCTCGAGCAGGTTCCCGCTCCGACCTACGATGATGAGCACCCGCTGCAGGCGCACGTCACCAACCTTGACTCCTCGCCGTTCCTCGGCCGTATCGCGCTGCTGCGCGTGCACAACGGCTGGATCCACAAGGGCGAGACCGTCGCCTGGGTGAAGAGCGACGGCACCCAGCAGAACGTGCGCATCACCGAGCTCATGCTCACCAAGGCGCTCACCCGCTACCCCGCCGAGAAGGCTGGCCCCGGCGACATCGTCGCGATCGCCGGTATCGAGAACATCACCATCGGCGAGACCATCGCAGACGCTGAGGACACGCGTCCGCTGCCGCTCATCGAGATCGACGAGCCCGCAATCTCGATGACGATCGGTGCGAACACGTCGCCGCTCGTCGGCAAGGTGAAGGGTCACAAGCTCACCGCCCGCATGATCAAGGATCGCCTCGATCGCGAGCTCATCGGTAACGTCTCGCTGAAGGTTGTCGACACCGGCCGCCCCGACGCGTGGGAAGTTCAGGGTCGTGGCGAGCTCGCCCTGTCGATCCTCGTTGAGAACATGCGCCGCGAGGGCTTCGAGCTCACCGTTGGCAAGCCGCAGGTCGTTACCCGCGAGATCAACGGCAAGACGCACGAGCCCTACGAGCACCTCACCATCGATACGCCCGAAGAGCACCTTGGCGCGATCACCCAGCTCATCGCTGCTCGCAAGGGCCGCATGGAGAACATGGTGAACAACGGCACCGGTTGGGTTCGCATGGAGTTCATCGTTCCCGCACGCGGCCTCATCGGCTTCCGCTCGGAGTTCATGACCACCACCCGCGGCACCGGCATCGCAAACGCGATCTCGCACGGCTACGACGAGTGGGCTGGCCCGATCGTGACCCGTAACAACGGTTCGATCGTTGCCGACCGCTCGGGTGTTGTCACCCCGTTCTCGATGATTAACCTCCAGGAGCGCATGAGCTTCTTCGTGCAGCCCACGCAGGAGGTCTACGAGGGCATGGTCATCGGCGAGAACTCGCGTTCCGAGGACATGGACGTGAACATCACCAAGGAAAAGAAGCTCACCAACATGCGTGCGGCGAGCTCCGACACCTTCGAGTCGATGACGCCGCCGCGCCAGCTCACCCTCGAGGAGAGCCTCGAGTTCGCCCGCGAAGACGAGTGCGTTGAGGTGACCCCCGAGGTCATCCGTATCCGCAAGGTCGAGCTCGACGCGTCGCTCCGTGCACGCTCGGTCTCACGCCTGAAGAACCAGAAGTAAGCTTCTCGCGGTTCTGCACGAACGCCCGCCTCCGAGTTCGCTCGGAGGCGGGCGTTCGTCATTGCGGCCGCGTATGATCGGGTCATGGCTCTCCTATACACAGACACCACGCTCGTTCCCTCGAAGCTCGAACTCGTCGCCGAGTGGCTGCCGAAGCAGCCCTGGTTCACGGGGGATCCTGCCAAGATCAGCCGCGTCTCTGGCTACCGGGTCGACGACCCCGAGGGCGAGGTTGGCATCGACGGCCTGCTCGTCTCCGCGGGCGAGGACAAGGTCTACCACGTGCCGCTGACCTATCGCGGTGCCCCGCTCGAGGGCGGCGAGGCGCACCTCGTCGGCACGATGGAGCACGGCGTGCTCGGCACCCGCTGGGTGACTGAGGGGGCGGGGGATCCCGTCTACCGCGCGGTCATCGCGCAGGTCATCGCGCAGGGCGGATCGGGCGGCGAGGAGCTCGTGCACCAGCCCGACGGCTCTGCCGTTGCCCGCGAGATCGAGATGCCGCTGCACGGCTCCGGTGAGCCCGGCGCGCAGGTTCCCGAGCTGTGGGCCGCCGAGGTGTCGCTCGACGGCGGCGTGAGTGTCGCGTCGACCGGGCTGGTGACGCTGCGGGTCGCGCACGTGCCGAGCGCTGCTGCTGCCGGTGTTGCTGCCGGTTCCGCCGGTGCCGCGGGCACGCTCACTGCCACCTGGCCGGGCCAAGACGCCCCGGTCGTGATCGCGACGCTCGGCTAACGCGCCCGGCGTTTCACATCCTGGCCCGTCGTTTTCGTTTTTTGCTGACGGCGCGATAGAGTAGACCCTGCGCGAAAGCGTAAATCGGGATGTGGCGCAGCTTGGTAGCGCACGTCGTTCGGGACGACGGGGTCGCAGGTTCAAATCCTGTCATCCCGACAGTAAGCCCCGGAGCTCCCGCAGTAACCTGCGGAGGTTCCGGGGCTTTGTTGTTTCCACTTGCCCCCAGGATGACGGTGGGGCACATGTGGGGCATATGGCTCACCACGCCGACCTCGGCACTTGCTTGCCGTTGGGCTAAACGACAAACAAGCGCCGAGGCAGACCAGTGATTAACCGTTGAGGCTAAGCGTTCTGGCGGCGGACTCGCCACGCGACGACTGCTGCGCCGGTCACGAGCAGCCCCGTGCCGAGCAGTGCACCCCAGCCGCTCCCGGCAGCGCCAGTATCGACGAGGGGGCCGGCAGGGTCAGTTTCCGTTCCCGTGTCGGGCTCCGTCGGGGCCGCCACGCTTCGATAGGTGAAGATCACCTCAGGCTGATCCGCGTCGAACCGGATCTCCTCGGTCGCCGATCCCGAAGCGAGTGTCCAGTCGTCGTGTGTCAGCGCGGACACCGTCGCAGTCGCTCCCCAGGCACCGGTGAGCTGTTCGCTTCCAGCCGTGACAGCGGCGGGTAACGCCGCCCCCATCTCGTCAACGTGGCGAACTGCGATCGTGAAGTCGACCGGGAACACCACATCGGTGACCGGAATCTCCCCGGTCGTCGGCGTCACCGTGACTGCTTCCACGGTGTGGTCGGGGGTGCCCAGGGTCGCGTTCGGCGCGGGGTGCACCGCGGGTGGCGTGGGCACGGTCGGGAGCGTGAGGCTCGTGTCGCTCCAGTCGGTGTCGCCCCACAGGAGATGCAGGGTCGAGCAGAAATCGACGGACTGGGTCACAGTCTCTGCTCCACTGAGGGCAGCCGCGTCCACTGAGGAGTACCGAATCGTTCTCTCGATCGTCGTTGTTCCATGCTCACGCAGCAACGTGAAGGGGATCTCCGCAAACTGCTCGGCACGGATCACATCGTGCCCCAATGACCCGCTCGAATCCCTCCAGTCGAACACCCGCTTGAGCTCCGTGTTCTCAAGCTCTGCAAATGAGAACAGGTAGTCTTCAGAGTAGTCCTCGAGGAGGTGCGGGAACTCGAGCGGGGTCTGATCAAACACGTCTGCGAGCCAGTGTGCCCGGCTGAGCTGGTTCGATACCACCTCTTGCACCGCGGCCGCGAACTCCTCGGAGCTGAGGTCATCGGAGCTTTCGAGTGGCTCGAGAATCTCCGCAACTGTTCCGCGAACGTAGGTGCTTTCGGATGCCTCCTCGGGTGAGAGGAATCCTGTTCCGGAGGAGTTGAGGTTCGCCGCGAGGATCTCTTGATCCACGAAGAGTCTGGTCGGAACTGAGTGCGCAAGGTCGCGAAGCTCGAGTGGTCGGGTGCTCTCCCGGTTCGAGGCGGTCGCGAGGACAGCATCGTTGGTGTCACCGAGTTCGACCACGTAGCCGAGACCGGTGGCTAGATCGAAGTTGTTCGTCGCGCCGACCTGGAACGCCGAGAGCCCCGACAGCGTCTGACGTTCCACCCACTCCTCGACGGCCCCGACCATCGTGGAACGCGAGCTCGCCTCGGCGTCGGCTGCGGAGAGGCCGCTGAGCGCCCACTCGTCACTGATTTCCTGGAGCGCTCCCTGGATTTCGGTTTGGGACACGGGATACCAGTTGGCGTGCTGCAAGAAGCTGACACCTACGTTTGGTTCGAAAGCATAGATCATCCGCCCGGTGACGTAGAAGAACTGCTCGGTGGCGTTTTCCCAGTCTGGCTGACCGAACTGGTCGTAGACGCGATCTGCGTTGTACGCGTCGGTGAAGCCGTTCGTGATGGCCAGGATGTACTCGTATCGGGCCGCATTGAAATCGCGGATGTGCTCTGCAGTCTGCCCGCCGGCCAGTTCGATTCGATCGGCCAGCGCTTCGAGCGAACTGCGGTAGTCATCGAATGCGCGTTGTGCGCCCGTGGTGAAGAACTCGGTCAGCCGCTGTGGCGAGGGATCGAGAACCGAGACCCCGGCAAGGCCCTCGGCGGCAAGTCCAGGTAACACTCCCTCTCCAAACCACTCCCAGTGTTCGGAAAGCTCCTCGCGATCCCAAACCTCGCCCTGTGCCGGGGTGAAGAACTCCACCTGGTCTGAGGCTGTGGGCGGGCACGCCGCCACCTGTGCGGCGCTGGCGGCGGGCACCGAGCCAATGGCGAGCGAGAGCGAGAGCGCCCCCAATGCGAACGAAGTGAGCAGGGTAGGGCGCTTCACGAAACTCCTCTTCAGATGGGGCACACTCGGCCCGGGCGGAAACGCGCCCCGCTTGGACAACGGCAGTCTGTGCACACGAGGAGCGTTCTGTGAGTCAGTATGCCGAAATTCCTATGCAGTGTCTAGGATTTTTGTGTGGATGCATGGCGTGTGTCGTCGTCCTGCCCGAGAGCATGACGCTCGCCTGGAAAAGCTTCGCTGTGTACTCTGTTGTGGCCGCCTCACGCCCCGTCGGCAGCGTCACTCCGACACTCAGGCAGCGGCACTCCGGCAGCAGCATCTTCGAACCCCGCAGCCCACCGGCCCGCAGCCGCACGAGGCAGCTGCGGGCCGGTCGAGCAGCAGGATACTGAGGCATCACCGCGGAGTGGGCACCGCCTCGTAGGTGACCCACGAGGTGCGCTTGGCGAGGGTGTTGTACAGTGCCTGCGCCTGGTGATTGTCTTCGGCAGTCATCCACTGCACGAAGGCCCGGCCCTCGGCCGCCGCCATGTCCGTGAGGCGAGCGATGAGTGCCCGCCCGATGCCCAGGCCGCGCGCGGCGGGAGCGGTGAATAGGTCATCAAGGAAGATGCCCGAGGTGCCGGTGTACGGCGAAGAGATACGGCGGTGATGAGCAAAGCCGAGGATCTCGCCGTTGACCTCGGCGACGATGGCCTGGCACTCGTGCGTGGGATCCATGAACCAACCCCACGCGTTCGAGACAACCTCTTCGCTCTCCTCGAGCTTGTAGAACTCGCGGTAGGAGCGGAAGAGGCGCCGCCACGCGGCCTCGTCGGCGGGCAGGATCGGGCGGATTGTGGGGGAGTTATGCGTTGTCATCGGTTTCTTCCTGTGTTGGTTGTGTTTGATGTGTTGGTTGTGTTTGAGGTGTTTGGGCGTGTGGTTGGGTGCGCCGCCGAAACGGAGCGAGTGCGAGGTAGACACCGGTGCCGGCAATGAGTGCCCAGAAAGCCGCACCGATGTTGAGGAACACGACGCCTGACATGGTGACGGCGAGCGTAGTGATGGCGGCCAGGCCCGTGCGGGTGTCGCCGCGCATCGCGCCTGACAGCGCGGTCAGCGCCGAGCCCAGCAGTGCAACCGCGGCAACAACCGAGACTGTCTCCGATGGGATGGACTGGAACCCGGCCACCAGCGCTCCTCCGAAGGCAGCGAAGATGAGATAGGTGACGCCGCCAGAGAGCCCGGCGACATAGCGCCTGGAGCGGTCGGGGTGGGACTCGGGACCGACCGCGATTGCGGCAGTGATCGCCCCCAGGTTAATGCCGTGAGCCCCGAAGGGCGCGAGCGCGGCGGACACCACGGAGATCGTGCCGACGAGAAACCTGTCGTTCGGGGCGTATCCCTGTGAGCGGAGGAGCGCGAGTCCCGGCGCGTTCTGCGACGCCATCGTGACGACAAACAGCGGGAGCGCGATGCTCACAAGCGCTGCCGGAGTGAACGACGGCGTCGTGAACACGGGGCCGCCGAGCACGAGCGTGGCACCCACCGGCTGAAATGAACCCGTGGCCCAGGTCGCGACGATCCCCGCGACGAGAGCGGTGAGAACCGCGAAGCGATCCCACAAGCGTTTCCCCACAACAAATGTGACGACAATGCTCCCCGCGATGAGCGGCGCAGTCGCGAAGGCACCCGCTGCCGCGATGACGAACGGGAGGAGGATTCCGGCGAGTAGCGCCTGCAACACGGGGCCGGGAACCTTGGACAGCAGCCACCCGAACCACCCCGTGTAGCCAGCGACCGCCGCCGCGACGGATGCAACGAGGAAGGCGCCGACGGCCTCTGAGAACGAGAACCCCCCGAGAGAGGCGATCAGCAGCGCGGCTCCCGGCGTCGACCACGCCACGATCACTGGGATGCGGGTGAAGAGGCTCAGCACGATGCTGCAGACGCCGTTGCCGAGCGATAGCGCCCACACCCACGAGGCGGTCTGCGCCTCGTTGAGACCTGCGGCCCGTGTCGCCTCCAGCACGATGAGGAAGGGCCCGGCGAAGTTGATCACCGCCGAGAGGAACCCGGCGACCACCGCAGAAATCGAAAGATCCTGCAGCAGGGTTCTGACCCGGATCACGCGTGCGCTGTCGAAGCGAGAGTCCCGGTGGCTGGGTGACCGAGGGCGAGAGGAGACCGTAACGGACTTGCGAAATTTAGAGTAACGTTATCTAATAGCTTCATGTCCAAGGATAACAGATCGTCAGAGATTGCCGCCCTCCTGCGCCGGCGGATCGCAGCGTCGGCCGACGGCGAGCGGCTGGCCGGCGTGCGAGAGCTCTCTCGCGAGTACCAGGCCAGCGCGGCAACGATCTCGGCAGCGCTCGCCGAACTCAGCTCGCTCGGACTGGTGCGATCCGAGCCGGGGCGCGGAACATTCGTGACACGGAGCACTCCTGCGCCCGAGCCCGACTTCTCCTGGCAGTCCCAGGCGCTGGGCCCCGCCCGCGTCGATCCTGATCGCGCGTCACGGCTCGGAGGCTACGGCACCGCCGAGCACATCCCCCTCTCGTGGGGTTACCTCGCGCCAGAGCTGCTTCCCAACGACGAGCTGCACCGCATGGGCGCACGCGCAGCGAAGAGCAGCCGCGCGTGGGTCATGACGCCCGCGGCAGGGTCCCCCGAGCTTCGGCGCATGTTTGCCGCAGAGTATCGGGCCGACCCGAGCGACGTGCAGATCGTCGCCGGCGGACAGCAGGGGCTCGTGTTCGCGATGCGTACCCTCGCAGAGCCAGGGGCCACGGTGATTACGGAGAGCCCGAGCTATCCCGGCGCAATCCTCGCGGCGCAGAGCGCGGGCCTGTCGATCGCTTCTGTGGCAGCCGATCGCGACGGGATCATGGTGGATCGGCTCGCCGACGCGCTTGAGCGCACGCGCGCCCGAGTTATCTATCTCCAGCCCAGCTACGCCAACCCCACCGGGGCAGTGCTCAGCCAGGAACGCCGAACGCAGGTGCTCGAGCTAGCCGTGCGTCACGGCGCATTCATTATCGAAGACGACTGGGCGAGACATCTCGGGCTCGACGGCTCAACGCCCGCGCCCCTCATGACGGACGATGCACACGGCCATGTGGTCACGGTCACGACGCTGTCGAAGCCGGCCTCGCCGGGGCTCCGCATCGGTGCGATCATTGCGCGCGGCCCCGCCGGCGCCAGGCTCCGCGCCTCGCGCACGGCGGACGACCTCTGTGTGGCTCCTATGGTGCAGGAGATCGCGCACAGCCTCCTCGCCTCCAACGTCTGGCCCCGGCATCTCAAACGTCTGCGCTCCGAACTCACGCTGCGCCGCGATGCTCTCGTCGCGGCGGTCCGGGCCAACCTCCCCGAGATGAGCATCCAGACAGTCCCTCGCGGGGGCCTGCATCTCTGGGCCCGCCTGCCGGAGGGAACCGATACTCGTGAGTTCAGCGCCGCAGCCTACGCCGCCGGCGTGCTCGTCGGTGACGGCCGGCACTTCTTCGTCGACGAACCCCCGGCGCCGTTCCTCAGGTTCTCCTACGGGGCCGCGACGAAGGCACAGCTCGACCAGGGCACGAGAACGCTCGCCCGAACGCTCGCCGTGTGAGGTGCCCTGGTGGTGAGCGCACACCTGCACGGATCGGGCCTCCCGAGGGGCAGTGCCCGAGCTCGAACCGTTCGATGCCGAGCGAGTCGAGGGCCCTGGCCGCAACCGCAACCGCAACCGCAACCGCCGCTGCCGCGGCCCGGCTCGCCTCGACGGGTCGCACCCTATGATCGGTTGCATGGCTGAACACTCAACGTCGAGGCGAACTGTGCTCCGCCGGATATCCACCGTCGCCCTGTTCGTGGGGGCCTGTTCGCTGTTTGTGTATTTCTTCACGATCCCGCAGGAGGGCCCCGCCCACCCCTGGGCCCCGTGGACACTCATTGTCGTGCCGCTCGTGGCGGGGCTCGTCGGCGTTGTGTGCGGCGCGCTGTCGAGGGCGTGGCCGCTGGTCGCCCTCAACCTGCTGCTCGTGTTCGCGTTCCCGCTGACCATGCTCTTCGGAACCGCGCTGCTCGGCCCGTAGCTCGCCGGGCGCAGTGGCCCCCGCCCCGAACCCCCGCCCCGAGCCCCCGCCCCGAACCCCAGCGCCCGCGCCGCACACCACATGACTTGCCGCAGCCGTCGCCCCCTAGAATGACCAGGATGGACACAGATGGTCGCAGCACGGAGGTCGGGCCACGGGCCCGGCCGCCGCTCGCGCCCCCGCGACGGCCCTGGCTCGCGGCGCTCGTGCCCCTGGGAATCGCGATTGCCGTCGTGGCGGCGTTGTGGATCACGGTCGTGCCGCCGGAGGGGTGGCGTCTCGCCCAGCTGCTGTTCGGCGCTGCCGCGGTGTGTGGCGCGGTGCTCAGCCTGTGGAACCCGCTCCCGGGCGCGCTGCTTGCGGGGCTGGCGACCGCGGCGGCCTGGGGGCTGCAGCTCACGGCCGATCCGTTTCTGCTCGCCAGCATCGGAGTTCACGCGCTCGCCGAACGACGAGGCGTGCGACGCGTTCCCTGGTGGCTGCTCGCGGCCTTCGCCGCAGTGATCCTCGTGGCCCTTCTGCTTGGGGAACCTGAAACGGCACCGGGCTTTGCGCCGAGCATGCGAGGCGCGCTGCTCGGGGCAGTCGTGCTGGGGGCCGCGTGGGTGCTCGGGGTGCGCTCGCGGCAGCTGCACGAGGCGACGGCCGCCGCCGCCCGAACTGACGAGCGGCTCCGGCTCGCGCGGGAGGTGCACGATGTGCTCTCGCATTCGCTCGGGGCCATTGGAGTGCGCGCAGGCGTCGCCGCGCACGTCACGGCGCTGGGCGAGCCCGAGCTGCGGGAGACGCTACGCGAGGTTGAGCAGCAGGCGCGGGACTCGCTCGGCGAGCTCAAACAGCTGCTCGACCGCGAACGCGCGGTAGGAACAGATGCCGCTGCGCGGTCGGCAGCCGATCCCGTGCGGCTCGAGGAGCTCATCCGAGACATCGAGCGCACCGGGCAGCGCGCCCGCGTGCACGTCGACGCCGAGTACCCGGAAGACGTGGATCGCCTCCCCGCCGCACTCCGCACGACCGTCTACCGCATCGTGCAGGAGGCCGCCACGAACTGCTTCAGGCACGCGGCCGCTTCGACGCTGCGGATCGCCGTCACGACCGACGAATCACGCGTCGAGGTGCGCGTCAGAGACGACGGCGGGGGCGCGGGCCGCGGCTACCGCGAGGGGAACGGCCTCACCGGCATGCGCGAGCGGGTCGAGATGCTCGGCGGCGAGTTGCACGTCGGTAACCCGGGCGACGCTCACCCGGGCGGCGCTCATCCGGGCGGCGCTCATCCGGACGGCCGCGACAGGCACGGTGACGACAGGGCCGCGGGGTTCGCCGTGGTGGCGCGCCTGCCGCTGGTCGGCCACGCAGCATCGGACAGCACGCAGTGACCCAGATTCGCGTGCTGGTCGCGGACGACGACGCGATCGTCCGCGCCTCGCTGAGCCTGCTCATCGCGCACGAGCCGGGCATGGAGCTGGTCGCCGAAGCGCGTGACGGGGAGGACGCCGTTGCGCTCGCCCGGCTGCACCGCCCAGACGTGGTGCTCATGGACGTGCAGATGCCGCGCATGACCGGCCTCGAGGCGACCAAGCTGCTCGCGGAAGCACGCGAGACTGCCGGCACGCGCGTCATCGTGCTCACGACCTTCGACCTTGACGAGTACGTGTTCGAGGCGCTGCGGCTGGGAGCGTCGGGCTTCCTCCTGAAGAACAGTCCGCCGAGCGAGGTGCTCCGCGCGATCCGGGTCGCGCACGCGGGCGACGCGCTGCTCGCACCGGAGGTGACGCGGCGGCTCGTCGACCGCTTCGCGGGCGCAGCCCAGCAGACGAGGAGCGGCCGCGGTGCCCACGGCGAGGCCGCGGCGAGCGTGGATCGCCTCACCGAGCGGGAGCGCGAGACCCTGCAGCTCATCGGCACGGGTCTGTCGAACGCTGAGATCGCCGCGACGCTGGTTGTGACGCAGACGACGGTGCGCACCTACGTGAGTCGCATCCTGTCGAAGGTTGGGGCGCGCGACCGCGCGCAACTCGTGGTCGTGGCGTACGAGAGCGGGCTCGTGGGCGGCAGCCCGCTCGGCTGAGCTCGCACGCCGATCCACGCATACTGTCAACTCTCGCAGACTGACGGGGCGCGCGAGACGCGATTGGCTAGGAGCCATGATCGAAATCGCACACCTCACCAAGCGTCACGGCGCCCGCGCCGTCGTTGACGACGTCAGCTTCACGGCCGCCCCTGGCAGGGTCACCGGGCTGCTCGGGCCGAACGGGGCTGGGAAGTCGAGCACGCTGCGGATCCTGCTCGGGCTGGATCGCGCCACCTCCGGCACCGCCCTCATCGCCGGGCAGCCGTACCGCTCGCTCAACCGCCCGCTGCTGCGGGTCGGCGCGATGCTCGACGGCCCCGGCGCGAACAAGGGTCGGACGGCGCGGGCGCACCTGCGTTGGGTTGCGCAGTCGAACGCGATCCCCGCAGCGCGCGTCGACGAGGTGCTCGCGCTCACTGGCCTGCAGGACGCAGGATCGAAGCGCATCGGTGGCTTCTCGCTCGGCATGGGGCAGCGGCTCGGGATCGCGACGGCGCTCCTCGGTGACCCCGGGGTGCTCGTGCTCGACGAGCCAGCGAACGGGCTGGACCCCGACGGGATCCGGTGGATGCGCCGCTTCCTGCGCTCGCTCGCGGACGCAGGGAAGGCCGTGCTCGTCTCGAGCCACCTCATGGCGGAGATGGAGGACACCGCTGACGACTTCGTGGTGATCGCCGCCGGGCGGGTGGTCGCCTCGGGCACGGGCAGGGAGGTGACGGGCGAGCACGCGAGCCTGGAGCAGGCGTTCTTCGCCCTCACCGACGAGCACGCCGAGTATCGGGCGGTCGTGAATGATCCAGGCCGTGCCGTGGATCCAGGCCGTGCCGTGGATCCCGACCGCGCGGGGGAGCAGCGGTGATCGCGCTCACCCGCTCAGAGGCCACGAAGCTGCTGAGCGCGAGATCGACCTGGATCCTCTCGCTCATCACGGTCTTCCTGACATGGCCGATGGCGTGGACGAACTCGTACTCGACCGGAGACCTGCCGCCCGACAGCGAGCTGCTGTTCTCCTCCGTGCCGATCCCGCCCGAGTACGAGGGCTTCTCGATGGCCGGGTTCGGGTATGTGCTTGTCGTCGCGCTCGCCGCGCTCTGGGCTGGCAACGAGTACGGGGGCGGCGGGCAGATCCGCACGACCCTGCTTGCGACCCCGAAACGGCTGCGCGTGTTCGTGGTGAAGGCTGCCCTGCTCGCGATCCTCGTCGCGCTGATCGCGTTTCTCACGATGGCCGGGGCAATCATTATTACCCACCTCACGCAGGACAGCGAGATCGATCCGTGGCGCCTGACGCCAGCGGTCTGGGCGAGCATCGGCGGGGTGACCCTCGCGTGGGTGCTCACGGCACTTATCGCCTTCGCGGTCGGCACGCTCGCCCGATCCGCCATCCTGCCGCTCATTCTTATCGTGCCGCTCGTCATCGGCGTCGGCGACTTTCTCGCCGGCTTTTGGGCCGGGGCGAAGTACCTGCCAACGACGGCGGGATCCGCCATGTACAGCGACCCGGGCGGGGGTCACCTGCTCGACCCTGCAGTTGGCGGGCTCGTGCAGGCTGCGTGGGCCGGCGCGCTGCTCACCGCGGCCGCAGTCACCTTTGTGCGGAGGGATCTCTGATGCCCCTCGTACCGAAGCGCCTGCCTTTCCGGCACACCGTTCAGGCCGAGCTCACGAAGGCCTTCAGCCTGCGGAGCATCCAGCTGACCCTCGCCGCAGCCCTCATCGCGCCGGGCGCGCTCGCGCTCGCGTCGGGGCTCGCGTTCGACCCCGCCCGGGCCGCGCAGTTTCCCATCGAGTCGCACGGCTTCGAGACCGCGGGCTTCGGGCAGCCGCTCATCATTCTGCTGGCGGCGCTCATCGTCGGGAGCGAGTACCTCGACGGCCAGCTGCGCACGACGCTCACAGCGACCCCGAACCGCTCGCGGGTGCTCGCCGCCAAGCTCCTCGTCATCGCGGTGCTCGCGGCGGTGATCGGCTTCGTCGCGATCGGCATGTCGGTGCTTGCCAAGCAGGCGGCCCTCGGTGAGCACGGGCTCGCCCCCGGCGATTTCACCGCCGCAATGGCGATGAACCTCGTGGGGGTAGCACTGAACTACACGCTCATGGGGGTCATCGCGGCGGGCATTACGATCATTGCGCGCACCTACCTCGTGACGCTCGTGGTCCTCGTGCCGCTCGTGCTGGGCATCACGATCTCGCTCGTCGGGATGCTCCCGATCTTGAGATACCTGCCAGATCTTGCGGGGATCCAACTCTTCATGTCGTACCCGGGCGTCGGCCTGCTGGATCCGGTGCCCGGCGGCCTCGTGATGGCGGCGTGGGCGCTGCTGCTGGCCGGAATCGCGTGGGCGCTATTCCGCAGGCGCGATACGGCGGGTTGAGCGCGGGGCGGGGCCGCGCGCTCAGGCCCCGGTTACTGGTACGAGACCGGCCTGCGCAGCTCGGCCTGTTCGTCTGCGTGCTTGCGGAGTGCTGACAGCACGGCGCCCCTGATGATCGCCCACAGAATGATCAAAAGCACGATGAACGCGAAGAGGTACATCGCGATTGACCCGATCAGGAACAGCATAGCATCGCTCATAGACAACACATTAGCGACTGCGAGGCTGGAGGTGTTGCGGTGGCCGCCCGGCCGCTGCGATCCGCGCAGGTGAAAGGCTGCTACCCGGGAAGGTTCCAGGCAATGTACGAGCCATCGGCCTGCATGGCCTGCCAGACGTTGCCGCACTGCTGGACGTCTTCGATGCCGACGTCTTGGAGCATGAGGAGGCTCACCGCCGAATTGGTGCGGCCCTCTCCGGGGGTGCAGCCCTCGGTGAGTGGCTGGCCCTTCCATGAGACGCCGAATTCGTCGCCGTCAATCTCGACGCGGAGGTCCCTGGGCTCGGTGGTGAACGATGCCGGGACCTTGCCCTCGCTTCTCAGCTGCTCGAGCTGCTCCGAGGGAGACGCTTGCGGCGTGGGCTCGGTTCCGTCGGTGAGCGTCGAGCACCCGGAGACCAGGAGCGGGAAGGTGACGGCGAGCGCGGCGATGGCGATGAGCTGCTTTGACATGGAACTCCTTCGAGCGGTCTGCGGGAAACGGGTACGAGGTACAGGCTACGGGCTGGACCCCATAATTTGAGGTCTCCGGCCTGCGATCTCGCTGTGTAATCACCGAGCGTATCCTGTGTGCCTAGCGGCGTCCGTTTGCCGGGCCAGCGTTCGCCTGCGCCATCTTCGCGACCTCACCCGTGTCCCAGAGCACTGAGCCGTTCGCCTCGGCGAGCGTGTCGTGCTGCGAGACCACCCGGCGCTTTGACGGCTCCGGGTGCCAGGTCATGACGAAGAACAGCGGCACATTGTCGCGGTTTGCAAGGCCCTGGATCATCGCTACGGGCCGGTCCTTCGGGTACCGCATGACGGCCCAAAGGTTCGTGTCGACCTGCACGTACGGCATGCGTTCGCGCTCGGTTTCCTGTTCTTTCTCATTCCGGTACATGCCCTTTACCCCCATTCGAATGTGTGTTCGAGTAGTGTAAAAGCTGACTCTGACATCGAGGGGAGCCGCCGGAAACGCTATGAATATTCGAGAAAGTAACAGCATCGGGGGATCGTCGCGCTATGACGCGGCAGCCGCCGAGGAGACCCTGCGCGAGCTCGAGGAGCAGTACGCGAACGGTGAGATCGAGCGTCACGCCTACTTTGAGAAGAAGCGCTCGCTCGTGCGGCTCTTCCTCAAGGCCACGACCTCACCGCAGCGCAGGCCCCGCGACGATTTCGGCGACTTCGCCCTCTATCCCGGCAGCTTGGGTTCGGGCGGAGCGGCCGACTCGTCGCCCGCTGTGGCGGCTGACCGCGTCGCGGGCACGCCCGCAGGGCTTGGCTCGGGGCCGGGTTCGGGGTCGCCCGCAGGCTCCCGGGAGTCGGGGGCGAGCTCGGGGTGGTTCGCGTCGAACGCCGGCGACTCCGAGCGGATGCGCGGAATTGACACGAAGTTGTGCCTCGGCGGCGGGCAAGACGTCGCCCACTCGAGCGAACGCCCGAAGCCCCACGGGTCGTCCACGGTGACCTTCTGCCCCCTGCGCGCGGTGATGTAGACGTTGAGGAAGAACGGGATCATCGAGGTCGCGAGCAGTACCGCGCCGACCGTCGACAGCTGGTTGCCCCAGGTGATGCCGTCTTCGGGGAGGTACGTGTAATACCTGCGCGGCATCGCCATGACGCCGAGCCAGTGCTGCACGAGGAAGGTCATGTGGAAGCCGAGGAACAGGATCCAGAAGTGGATCTTGCCGAGCCGCTCGTTCAGCATCTTGCCCGTCCACTTGGGCCACCAGAAGTAGAAGCCCGCGAACATCGCGAACACGACCGTGCCGAAGACGACGTAGTGGAAGTGCGCGATGACGAAGTAGGTGTCGGAGAGGTGGAAGTCGAGCGCGGGTGAGGCGAGGATGACCCCCGTGAGCCCGCCGAACGTGAACGTGACGAGGAAGCCGAGCGACCAGAGCATCGGGGTTTCGAAGGTGATTGACCCGCGCCACATGGTGCCGATCCAGTTGAAGATCTTCACCCCCGTCGGCACCGCAATGAGCATGCTCATGAGCGCGAAAAACGGCAGCAGCACCGAGCCCGTGACGTACATGTGGTGTGCCCATACGGTGAGCGAGAGCGCTGCGATCGCGATCGTCGCGTACACGAGTGTCTTGTACCCGAAGATGGGTTTTCGGCTGAACACGGGCAGGATCTCGGAGATGATCCCGAAGAACGGCAGCGCGATGATGTACACCTCGGGGTGGCCGAAGAACCAGAACAGGTGTTGCCAGAGGATCGCACCGCCCTCACCACTAAAGATCTGGGCCCCGAAGATGCGGTCGAAGGCGAGGGCACCGAGAGCCGCCGCGAGCACGGGGAATGCGACGAGTACGAGGATCGACGTGATGAGGGTGTTCCACGAGAAGATCGAGATGCGCCACATGGTCATGCCCGGGGCGCGCATCACGATAATTGTCGTGATGAAGTTCACGGCACCGAGGATCGTGCCGAAGCCGGTAATGAGTAACCCGAGCACCCAGAGGTTGCCGCCGACGCCGGGCGAGTAGATCTCGGAGGAGAGCGGGGCGTACGCGAACCAGCCGAATGAGGCCGCGCCCTGCGGGGTGAGGAAGCCGGCGAAGGTGATGAGCGCGCCGAAGGTGTACAGCCAGAATGAGAAGGCGTTCAGACGCGGGAATGCGACGTCGGGTGCGCCGATCTGCAGGGGCATGATCACGTTCGCAAACCCCGTGAAGAGCGGGGTGGCGAACAGGAGCAGCATGATCGTGCCGTGCATCGTGAAGAGTTGGTTGTACTGGTCTTTCGTCGCGATGATTTCGAGCCCGGGTTCGAAGAGCTGCGCTCGAATGAGCAGCGCGAGCACCCCGCCGATGAGGAACCAGAGGACGGAGCTCACGAGATACATGTAGCCGATGACCTTGTGGTCGGTCGACGTGATCCACGAGACGAGGTTGCTGCGGGTTGACATGTGCTGGGTCCTTTCTGCGTTATCGGGGGCGGGCACTGGGCTTCGCTATGGCACCGCCGGGCTGGGCTGCAGGGCGGCCGCGCGGGATCGGACCTCGGCGCTGGCGTCTGAGACGGCCTGTTCGACCGCGCGGCCGTCGAGCAGCGCGGTGACGAGGGCGGCAGTGAAGGTGTCGCCGAGGCCCTTTGCGCTGATGTGGGCGTCGGGCCGCGTGTGCACGCTCGCCGAGTCTCGGTGCACGAGCACCTCACTGATCTGCTCGGGGTCGCCGGCGAATCTCGCGCCCGTGACGACGACCCACTCGGTGTGTCGGCCCATGAGGGAGCGTGCTGCGGCCACAA
>NZ_JBLUNZ020000067.1:0-55404 GCF_048061935.2 Leucobacter sp. BZR 635
TCGCGCTTCCTGGCCGCGTGCTTCCTGCGACATCTCGCGGGATTCTGTCTCGTTGTCCAATAGCATCCTCACGCTCGTTATTCGGACGACTCTACCGTGAGTCACCAAGAAGTGACAATGTGAATACGATAGTTTCAGTAATTTCTGAAACTAGTGATACTGTCTACTAAATCTCGACTCGAAGGTGAGCCAATGACGGACCGTATGCACCCCGCCCCCAATGGGTGGAACGAAACCCCGACCGACACGTACGCGTGGCTGAATCAGCCAGGAACCGACGTGGAGACGTGGATTGACACGGAGAACGCGAGAAGTCGCGCGCACATCGAAAGCATCGAAGGCTTCGCACAGATCCACGACGAGCTCGTCGAGATCCTCGGGGCAGAGCACCGCTCACTCCCCAAGGTCGCCGGCGGCCGAAGCTTCCAGCTGCGCAGAGGGCCCGGGGAAGAACAGCACTCCCTGTGGGTGAGCGACGAGGCCGGCGACCGCGTGCTCGTGGCCGCGAGCGAGTTGGCCACCGCGACGGACTCCATTGCGACGTTCTCGCCGACTCCCGACGGCACGAAAGTGGTCTGGACTGCCTCTACGGGCGGCGCGGACTGGCAGCTCGCCCGCATTCGTGACGTGGCCTCGGGGCGCGACCTCAGCGATGAGCTCACGGGAATGAAGTGGCCGGATCTCGCCTGGCTTGATGACGAGTCGTTCGCATATATGTCGTGGGCGATCCCGGTCGCTGGCGAAGAGCTCACCGCGCTGAACTCGGGCGCGACGATTCGCGTGCACACGATCGGGACCGATCAGGCGACTGATCCGGTGATCTACGAGCCCAGCGAGACCACCTGGGTGATTCCGACCGCATCGGCAGATGGCAAGTGGCTGCTGCTTGAGCAGATGAAGGGCATCGTGCCCGCCACCATTTTCCGCAAACCGCTCCCGCTTCGCGAAGCGGATGCCTGGGAGACGGTACTCGACGAGGAAGGCCCCGATTCGCTCGTGGGCGTGCACGAGGGCAGCACGCTTGTGCTCAGCTATCGCGGGCATTCCGCGGGACGCTTCCTCGCCATCGGCGCTTCGGATCCAGCCGCAGCAGGAGCCGCTGCGTCTCCCGAGCGGGTGCTCTACGAGTCGCCCGACAGCGAGCCCCTCTCCGATGCGTTCCAGCTCGGAGACCACGGCGTTGTCGTGGCGCATACGCTTGAGGGCAGCCGGATCACAGTGTTCGCGCTCGCCGATGGCAGCGTGACGCAGCGTGAGACCCTGCCGGCCGGATATGTGCTGCAGTCGATCCGGGCGGTCAACGACACGGCGCTCGCGGTCGACATTGAGGTGATCGGGGGCGAGCGAGAGGTCGCAATCGTTGCACTCTCCGATCTCTCAGAGCTGTCGGCCGGGACCGCGGCCCCGCTGCTCGTTGAAACCCACTGGGTGACGAGCGCCGACGGCACGCGGGTACCGATGCGCGTGGTCCGTCAGCACGGCGCCGTTCCTGAGCGGAGCGCACGGGTATTCCTATCCGTCTACGGCGGGTACGCTGTGCCGTTTCTCACGAACGGCTTCAGCTCGTGGCAGCTGGCCTGGGTCCGCTCTGGCGGAGTGCTGGCGTACGCTGGCGTTCGCGGCGGGGGAGAACTCGGTGAGGCCTGGCACCAGGCCGCGCGCCGTGAGCGCAAGCAGCAGGGCATCGAAGACCTCATCGCCTGCGCCGAATGGTTTGAGGCCTCGGGGTGGAGCGCGCCGCACAGCGTGGCCATCAACGGCATGTCGAACGGCGGCCTGATGACGGCGGCCGCACTCGTGCAGCGACCGGAGCTCTTCGGAGCAGTCGTCACCGAGGTTCCCGTCGCCGACATGCTGAACTTTCACCGCTACACCGCCGCGCACGGTTGGATTGCCGAGTACGGTGACCCGGATGTGCCAGCGGACCGGGAATTCCTGGCCGCGTATTCGCCGCTGCACAACGTGCATGCAGACCGGCAGTACGCCCCGACGCTCGTGCTGACCGCAGATATGGACGACCGCGTCCCGCCTGGCCCGCACGCCTACCCGCTCGCTGCCGCGCTTCGCGAGACGCGCGACGGCGACACACGCACCTACCTCAGCGTGACCCGCAACGCAGGCCACGCAACTGGCCGCTCGTTCAACGACACGGTCGCGGAGCGCTCGGCTGTTCTGGCGTTCGCCGCATGGGGGATCGCACACACCTCAACCACACCACATCACGGAAATGGAGCCGCATAGTGAAGTATGCAAAGACAGGCAGGCGCAGAGTAGCGTTTGCCGCAGGTGGCGCGGTGCTCGCGCTTTCCTTGCTCGCGGGCTGCTCGGTGCCTGGCACCGGCGGGGGATCAGGCAGCGATGGTGCCTCGAGTTTTAAGATCTCGATGTACGATCCGATCACCCTCCTCCCTGGGAACACCTGGGATTACAACCTCAGCAAGATGCTGTTCACGACACCGATGGAGCTCAACGCAGAGACCGGTGAACCGGAGCCCGCAGCAGCGAAGTCTGTGGAATCCGACGACCAGACAACGTGGACGGTTACGTTGCAGGAGGGATGGACCTTCCACAACGGCGAACCCGTGACCTCGGAGAGCTTCATCAACGCCTGGAATGCCGTCGCGCTCGGAAAGAACGCCTGGGTTCAGAACGGCAGCTTCAACAAGATCAAGGGCTACGACGACCTCAACCCAGCAGAGGGCGACCCGACAGCCACTGAGCTCTCCGGGCTCACAGCAGTGAGCGACACCGAGTTCACCGTGACACTCTCCGAGCCTTTCGGACTGTTCCCTTACCTGTTGACCTCGAACGCCTTTGCCCCGCTCCCGGACGCAGCATTCGACGACCTTGATGCCTTCGGGAAGAAGCCGATCGGCAACGGCCCGTACGCGATCGTGAACTCGTACGAACCGAACCAGGCCGTGGACGTCACCCGGTTTGAGGAATACCAGGGCAAAGCCGGCGCGAGCGACGAGATCACATTCGTTCCGTACCAGAGCCAGGACACCGCGTTCAATGACCTGCTCGCTGGCAACCTTGACGTTGTCTACCCGGTGCCGCCGGACCGCCTCTCCGAAGTTGACTCGCTTGTCGACGGTCGCACTGCGGTCTCGAAGATTCCGAACATCAACTACCTGGGGCTGCCGCTCTGGGACGAGCGCTACAGCGACGTGCGTGTGCGCAAGGCGCTCTCCAAGGCGATTGATCGCGATGCCTTCACCGAGAAAATCCTCAACGGAGCCGGGGCTCCCGCGACCTCGATCGCGCCCGACACCGTTGTCGGCGCGCAGGAGAACGTGTGTGAGGCCTGCACCTTCGACCCCGAAGGTGCGAAGCAGCTGCTCGAGGAAGCTGGCGGTTGGTCCGGCGAGATGGTGCTCTACGGCGACCAGTACGCGGGCCGCGACCAGGAGCTCCAGGCCATGGCGAACCAGTTCAAGAAGGTGCTCGGCATTGATGGCGTGACCTTCGAACTCAGCAGCTACGCGAAGCACTCGGAGATCGTCGATGCGAAGCAAGCGAAGGGGCCGTTCCAGCTCTACATGGGCGCCTACTACCCGCACATCTCCGATTTCCTTGGCCCGCTCGTCACGACCGACGGCTACGGAAACAAGAGTGGCTACAGCAACCCCGAGGTTGACGCGCTCATCGCCGAGGCCAACGGCCTCCCGATGGAGGAGGGACTGCCGCTCTTCGAAGAAGCAGAGCGTCTCCTGTGGGAGGACCAGCCGGTCATCCCGCTCTACTACGGCTACTACACAGCCGCCTGGTCGGACAACGTGCAGTCGATCCCCGTGGGCTTCAGCGGCCTCGGTGACCTGCGCGACGTGAAGGTTAACTAGGCGCGGAGCGATCCGCGGAGCTGGTGCCCGGTGCGCGGCATCGGGCACCAGCTCCCCTTTCGAGAGGAAACGATGGCCGGTTACATCGTCAAACGATTGCTCCAGGTGATCCCCGTGTTTTTCGGGACCACCTTCCTGATTTTTGTCGTGGTCTACGCCCTTCCCGGCGACCCGATCGCCGCCCTTGGCGGCGGAAAACAGCATCTCTCCGAGTCCGTCTACAACGAGCTTCGGCAGCGCTACAACCTCGACGATCCGCTGCTCGTGCAGTATGGAAAGTACATGTTCAACCTGTTCCAGGGGAACTTCGGCACGGACTTCCAGGGACACGAAGTCTCCGCGATCATCGCGCGGAATTGGCCGACAAGCATCATCCTCGGCGTCACAGCCTGGGCGATGCAGGTCGTCGTCGGCATCCCCCTCGGCGTGTGGGCCGCGCTGAACCGCGGCAAGTTCGCCGATCACCTGGTGGGGGTCGTGACCACCCTCGCCTTCGCTGTTCCCGTGTTCGTTATCGCTTACGTGGCGCAACTCCTCTTCGGGGTGCAGCTGAAATGGTTCCCCGTCGCTGGAGTATCGGCGGGGTGGCCGGTCGCATTCATTGTTCCTGCCGCGGCGCTCGCGATCATGGGCCTCGCGGCGACTGCCCGCCTGACGAGGTCGAGCCTCATCGAGAATCTCCAGTCGAACTACGTCCGCACCGCGATCTCGAAGGGGATGCCACAGCGGCGGATCATCATGAACCACGCGCTGCGCAACTCGCTCATCCCGGTCGTTACCTTCCTGGGCATCGAATTCGGAGGGCTCATGGGCGGCGCGATCATCATCGAAGGAATCTTCAACCTCCCTGGTCTTGGAAACCAGATCTTCCTCGCCATCGGCCAGCAGAACGGACCAACCGTGGTGGGCATCTCAACGCTGCTCGTCATCGTCTTCTTGGTCGTGAATCTCCTCGTCGACGTGCTCTACGCCTACCTTGACCCGAGGATCCGTCATGCCTAAACCAGTATCCGCGCCTCGCACCGAGGCAATCGTGACCGCGTCCAGGCGGAAGGCCCCCGCCTTCCTCGCGCACCTGCGCAGGCCGGGATTCATGATCCCCGCAGCGATCGTGCTGCTGTTTCTTGTGATCTCGCTCGTGCCAGCCCCCTTCGCCTCGATCTTCGGCAACGGGGACCCACGAGACTGCGATCTCGCGTTCTCCGGGATGGCACCGGAAGCGGGCCACCCGTTCGGCTTCGACGTGCAGGGATGCGACCTCTACGCGAACGTCATCTACGGGGCCCGCCCGTCAATCACCATCGCGATCCTGGTGACCGCAACCACCATGGCGATCGCCATCGTCCTGGGACTGCTCTCCGGCTTTTACGGTGGCTGGTTCGACAACGTCCTCGGCCGCATCACCGACGTGTTCTACGGCTTCCCGTTCATGGTCGCGGCAATCGTGATCCTCACCGCGATCGGCGTGCGCAACATCCTCACCGTGTGTATCACCCTCGCGATCTTCTCCTGGCCCACGCAAACCCGCGTCATGCGCTCGACGGTCATGAGCGTCAAGAACATGGAATACGTTCGGGCCGCCCGTGCCCTCGGAGCATCGAACGGCCGCCTCATGCGGAAGCACATCTTCCCGAACGCCGTGCAGCCCGTGATCGTGCTGAGCAGCCTGAGCGTCGGCGGCATCATCGCTGGCGAAGCCGGACTCACCTACCTGGGCGTCGGGCTGCAGGCCCCCGCGATTTCCTGGGGGCTCCAACTGAACACCGCCCAAAGCTACTTCAACTCGCACCCGCACCTGCTGCTATTTCCCTCCCTATTCCTGTGCGTGACGGTGCTGGCCTTCGTGGTCCTCGGCGACACCGTCCGCGACATGCTCGACCCGAAGGTTCGCTCATGACCACACCACTTCTCACCATCGACCGCTTGAGCGTGAGCTTCGGGCGCGAGGATCAGGAACCGATCCCTGCGGTGCGCGAGGTCTCGTTCACCGTCGGAAAGGGCGAGTGCGTCGTCGTGCTGGGCGAGTCAGGATCCGGCAAGTCCGTAACGGCCCAATCGATCCTCGGCCTCCACGACCCGGAGAGCACGACGATTCGCGCGGAAGGCCTCGAACTCGACGGTGAGAACCTGCTCATCGGTGATCTCAACCGCATCCGCGGCGACAGAATCGCGATGGTCTTCCAAGACGCGCTGTCAGCCCTCAACCCGGTCCACCGGGTCGGACAACAGATCGCCGAGGCACTGATCGTGCACCGGGGAATGCGCAAGAAAGAGGCGAACGCGCGGGCCGTTGAGCTCATGCGCGCCATGCAGATCCCCGACCCGGAACGCCGCGCGAGAAACTACCCGCACCAGCTCTCCGGCGGCATGCGGCAGCGAATCATGATTGCGATGGCGCTCGCGCTCGAACCCGAGCTGCTCATCGCCGATGAACCAACCACGGCGCTCGACGTGACCGTGCAGCTGCAGATTCTCCAGCTGCTGCGTGACATGTGCGCCGAGCGGGGCATGTCCCTGCTGATGATCACCCACGACGTCGGAGTTGCTGCCGAGATGGCCGATCGCATCGTCGTGATGTACGCGGGCAAGATCGTGGAGGTCGGCACGGTGCACGAGATCCTCAAACACCCGAAACACCCCTACACCCGCGGGCTCCTGGGCTCGGTTCCACGGCTCGACCTCACTTCGCTTCCCACGCCGATACCCGGTGGGCTCCCCGATCCCCGGCGGCTGCCCGAGGGCTGCGTGTTCGCGCCCCGCTGCCCGATCGCCACGTCGCTCTGCGCGACGACGCAACCCACGACCCAGCAGGGCGCGACCGGGCGGGAACTCGCCTGCCACCTGGAAGATGTAGACGGAACGAAAGGCGCAGCGTGACCACAGCAGCATTGTTCACAGGCACGAACCTCACGAAGCACTTCGAGGTGAAGCGCAGCGGCGGTGAGAAGCGGGGCAAAGCCCTCGTGCGGGCTGTCGATGGCGTTGATATTTCGATCCGACCGGGGGAGTGCCTCGCGCTCGTCGGCGAGTCCGGCTGCGGTAAGAGCGCCCTCGCCGCGCTCGTGAGCCATCTCGACACCGCCACGGCGGGGGAGGTGCGCTTCAACGGAGAGCCGGTCGCGAAGGATCGCCGATCGCGCCTGCAGTTCAGGCGTGACGTCCAGATTGTGCTTCAGGATCCCTTCGCATCACTGAACCCGCGCATGACCATCGAAGCGATTCTGCGGGAGCCGTTTGAGATCCACAGCGACCTGCTCCCGCGTGAGGCCTGGCGCGCCCGCGCGATCGAGCTGCTCGAACTTGTCGGACTGGGCGCGGAGCAACTCGAACGCTACCCGCACGAGTTCTCCGGCGGGCAGCGGCAGCGCATCAGCATCGCGCGTGCGCTCGCCGTCGAGCCGCGGGTGCTCGTGCTCGACGAGCCGCTCTCCGCGCTCGACGTCTCAGTCCAAGCGCAGATCGTGACGCTGCTCAAGGATCTGCAGGCCAGGCTCGGCCTCGCCTACCTGTTCATCTCGCACGACCTCGCGGTGGTGCGCAGCATGGCCGACCGGGTAGCGGTGATGTACCTCGGGCGGATCGTCGAGGAGGGGCCGACGGAGCGGGTCTACAGCGCGCCGACCCACCCCTACACGCGTGCGCTGCTCTCGTCGTCGCCGATTCCCGACCCTGACCGGCGGGAGAACTCAGGGCGGATCCTGCTCACCGGCGAGGTGCCGAGCCCGATCGACCCACCCTCCGGCTGCCCGTTCCGTACGCGGTGCTGGCGAGCGGTCGAAGCGTGCGCGCAGAACCGACCCCAACTTGAGGTGAGCGGCCTGCGTGACCCCGCGCATCGGGTGGCGTGTTTTCGAGCCGACGAACGAGACGAGGTGCATCCGAAGTGAGCCCACTCGCCCCAGCATGACGCAGCGATTTCGCTCGAACCGGGTGCGTTCTCAGTCCGGGGAGCCTCATATACCCCAGACTAGGAGAGCACATCGAACGACTTTCCGACTCAAGAACAGGCCCACAGTGAAACTCTCCCGCGTACTCCTCCCTTCTGCGATCGTCGGCGCGCTGCTGCTGACCGGTTGCACCACTGGCGGCGGCACCACTCAGGACGCCTCCGGCGCTGACTGCCTCGCCTCCGGCGCAGCAAGCGATGCAATCGCGGTGAAGGGAGACGTCGGCGTCGACCTCGAACTCACCAACAAGCTGCCGCTCAAGGCTGACAAGCTCGAGCGCACCGTGCTCACCGAGGGCAAGGGCAAGGTCATCGAAGACGGCCAGACCGTCGACGTCGCACTGTCGCTGTTCAACGGCAAGAGTGGTGAACCGCTGCAGCAGCAGCCAACCGCCCCGATGGCCTACGCGAAGGGCACGATGCTCGACTGGGCCAATGAGGCATTCCGCTGCGCGGTACCAGGCCAGCAGGTTGCGCTCACCGCGTCGTTCAACGAGATGTACGACGGCGTCGAGCCCGAGCAGATGTCCGTCGCCGATATGACTAAGGAAGACGCGGTCGTCGTCGTCATGGAGTTCGGCGAGATCTCGAAGACTCAGGCAGAGCCGGGAACGCTCGAGCCGGGTGACCTGCTCAAGAAGGCCGAGGGCAAGGAGCAGGCCGCTCCCAAGGACTTCCCGGCCGTGAAGCTTGACGCCGACGGCAAGCCTGAGATCACGATGCCCGAGGGCGTCGAGGCACCGACCGAGCTTTCGGTCGCGACGCTCATCGAGGGCGACGGCGCTGTCGTCGAGCCCGGAGACCGTGTGTACGTGCACTACCGTGGCGTGATCTGGCGCACCGGCGAGGAGTTCGACTCGAGCTGGAAGCGTGGCGCGCCGGTGCCCTTCCGCACGAATGAAGTGATTCCCGGGTTCACGAAGGCGCTCGAGGGGCAGAAGGTTGGCTCACAGGTCATCTCGGTTGTGCCCGCCGAAGACGGTGGATACGGAGCACTCAAGCTTGAGGAAATGGGCCACAAGCCAGACGACGTGATGGTGTTCGTGCTCGACATCCTCGGAGCGGTCAGCCCCGAGTAGTCGTTCGCGGCAGAACACCCAGCGCGCCTCATGCACAATAGATGCATGAGGCGCGTTGTCATTTTGGGGTCCACCGGTTCGATCGGCGAGCAGGCGCTCGATGTTGTGCGGCGGCACCCCGACAGGTTTGAGATCGTCGGGCTGGTGACCGGCTCGAACGCGGCGAGGATGGCAGAGCAGGCCGCCGAGTTTGGGGTCGAGCACACGGGGCTCGGCGTCGACGCGGCCGTGCAGATTGTGCGCGACGTCGAGGCCGATGTCGTGCTCAACGGCATCACCGGCTCCGTGGGGCTCGCGCCCACGATCGCCGCGCTCGAGGCGGGCCGCACCCTCGCGCTCGCAAATAAGGAGTCGCTCATCGTCGGCGGCGACCTCGTGAAACGCCTCGCGGCCCCGGGACAGATCGTGCCCGTCGACTCGGAGCACTCGGCGATCGCCCAGGCGCTTCGATCCGGGACGCACGAGGAGGTACGCAGGCTCGTGCTCACCGCCTCGGGCGGGCCCTTCCGCGGCCGCACACGTGCCGAGCTCGCGAACGTGACCCCCGCCGAGGCGCTCGCGCACCCGACGTGGGACATGGGCCGCGTCGTCACGACGAACTCCGCAACCCTCGTGAACAAGGGGCTCGAGGTGATCGAGGCACACCTCCTCTTCGACATCGCCTATGCGCACATCGACGTGGTCGTGCACCCGCAGTCCATCGTGCATTCGATGGTCGAGTTCATCGACGGATCCACCATCGCGCAGGCATCGCCGCCAGACATGCGCTTGCCGATCGCGCTCGGCCTCACCTGGCCTGAGCGACTCTCGAACATCGGCGAGCCCATCGACTGGACGCGGGCGGCGACCTGGGAGTTTGAGCCCGTAGACAACGACGCGTTCCCCGCGCTCAACCTCGCGAAGCAGGTCGGTGAGGCCCGCGGAACGTACCCGGCCGTGTTCAACGCCGCGAACGAGGAGGCGGTCGACGCCTTCCACGACGGCAAGATCCCGTTCACCGGCATCGTCGATGCCGTGAGCGAGGTCGTCGAGCGGCACGACGCGCCAGGCTCGCTCACGCTCGAGACGCTCGCCGCGGCTGAGGCCTGGGCGCGCGCGGAGGCGCACGCGGTCTTCGCCGTCTGAGGCGCTCCCGCGCTGCGGGTTCCCGGCTGCACCCTCTGGAGTGCTCTGCCGCGCCCGCACACCTCCCACCCCCGATTAATCTATTCCGACCCCAAATCGCCCCACGCAGGGCTCGGAATAGAAAACTCGGGGAGGAGGAGGGGCGGTCAAGCCACGCGCCGACCGCAGGAAGCCAGCGAACCCCCACCTCAGCCGAGGCCGTCTAGGGTAGACTCTCCCCGTAACAACTGAACACGCCGCTTAGGCATTGCGGGAGAGACCGAGCTCGACTCGGCGCCGTAGGAGCAAACCCTCCCCGGGAAACTCTCAGGCACCCGTACCGCAACGCGTAGGCAACTCTGAAAAGCAGCGAGCTTGCTCGCTCACCGAAGGTGCAAGGGCGCAGTGATGGTTATTCACTCGCGCTCGAATCTCTCAGGTCACGGTACAGAGCGGGGAGGATCTTTAGCTGGTCGCGTGCGACCCCGACATCGGAGATCCTCTTTTGACATCATCAGCTCTTTCCGTACCCTTCGCGAATCGCCATATCGGCATCGCGTCTGACGCCGACCAGCGCGTCATGCTCGACGAGCTCGGCTTTGACAGCCGCGCTTCCCTCGTCGACGCAGCCGTTCCCGCCGCGATTCGCTCGGCAGACGGTCTCGACCTCCCCGAGGCACTCAGCGAGGAGGGCGTGCTCGCCGAGCTCCGCAGCCTCGCCTCGAAGAACGTCGTGAAGACCCAGCTCATCGGCCAGGGCTTCTACGGCACGCACACGCCGCCGGTGATCCGCCGCAACGTCCTCGAGAGCCCCTCCTGGTACACGGCCTACACGCCGTACCAGCCCGAGATTTCGCAGGGCCGCCTCGAGGCGCTCCTGAACTTCCAGACGATGGTCGCAGACCTCACGGGCCTGCCCGTCGCGAACGCGTCGATGCTCGACGAGGCGTCGTCGGCCGCCGAGGCCGTGCTGCTCATGCGCCGCGCGAACAAGAAGAAGGCCGACGCGAAGACCGTCATCGACGAGAACCTCTTCCCGCAGACGATCGCTGTGATCCAGGGCCGCGCCGAGGCGCTCGGCTTCGAGGTCGAGATCGCGGATCTCTCCGAGGGTCTGCCCGACGGGGAGATCTCGGGCATCGTGCTCCAGCAGCCGGGTAACGACGGGGCAGTGGTGGATCACACCGCGGTCATCGCCGCCGCCAAGGAACGCGGCGCGATGGTCACCGTCGCAGCGGATCTCCTCGCGCTCACCCTCATCACCTCGCCCGGCGAGCAGGGCGCGGACATCGCGGTCGGCAACACGCAGCGCTTCGGCGTTCCGCTCTTTTTCGGCGGCCCGCACGCCGCGTTCCTCGCCGTGCGCGAGGGCCTCGAGCGCTCGCTTCCCGGCCGCCTCGTTGGTGTCTCGAAGGACGCCGAGGGCCGCACCGCCTACCGCCTCGCGCTGCAGACCCGCGAGCAGCACATCCGTCGCGAGAAGGCCACGAGCAACATTTGTACCGCGCAGGCGCTGCTCGCGATCACGGCGTCGATGTACGCCGTCTACCACGGCCCGGACGGGCTGAAGCAGATCGCTGAGCGCACCCACGCGCACACCCGGTCGCTCGCGGCAGCCCTCACGGGTGCCGGCGTCGAGCTCGCGCGCGACGTGTTCTTCGACACGCTCTGGGCGCGCGTGCCGGGCAAGGCGGCGCAGACCGTCGCGGCTGCTGCCGAGGCTGGCCTGAACTTCCGCCAGGTCGACGCAGACACCGTCGGCATCTCGTTCGACGAGACCACGACCGCGGCAACCGTCGCCGCGGTTGCGGGCGTCTTCGGCGCGCAGGCCCCCGAGGCCGTCGCCGCTGGCAACTACGCGTTCTCGGGCGCGCTCGTGCGCGAGAGCGAGTACATGACGCACCCGATCTTCCACTCGGTGCGCTCGGAGACGCAGATGCTCCGCTACCTCCGCCGCCTCGCAGACCGCGACCTCGCGCTTGACCGCACGATGATCCCGCTCGGCTCGTGCACCATGAAGCTCAACTCGACCGCCGAGATGGAGTCGATCTCGTGGCCCGAGTTCGCCGGGATCCACCCGTACGTTCCCGCCGAGCAGAGCCAGGGCTGGCGCGAGCTCATCGGCCGCCTCGAGAACTGGCTGCTCGAGATCACCGGCTACGCTGGCATCTCGCTGCAGCCGAACGCCGGCTCGCAGGGCGAATACGCGGGCCTGCTCGCGATCCGCAGCTACCACCTTGCGAACGGTGACACCGAGCGCGACATCTGCCTCATCCCCGAGTCCGCGCACGGCACGAACGCCGCGTCTGCGGTGCTCGCGGGCATGCGCGTCGTCATCGTGAAGAACACCGAGTCGGGCGCGATCGACATGGTTGATCTCGACGCGAAGATCGAGAAGCACGCGGCTGCGCTCTCGGCGATCATGATCACCTACCCGTCGACCTACGGCGTGTACGACGCCGACGTGCGCGACGTCTGCGATCGCGTGCACGTCGCTGGCGGCCAGGTCTACATCGACGGCGCAAACATGAACGCGCTCGTCGGCCTCGGCAAGCCCGGCGAGTTCGGCGGCGACGTGTCGCACCTGAACCTGCACAAGACGTTCGCGATCCCGCACGGTGGTGGCGGCCCCGGTGTCGGCCCCGTCGCGGTCGCCGAGCACCTCAAAGCGTACCTCCCGGGCAACCCGACCGGCACGACGACCGACGGCATCCAGACCACCGACGGCATCCCGGTCGCGGCGACGCTGTTCGGATCGGCTGGCGTGCTCCCCATCTCCTACGCCTACGTCGCGATGATGGGCGGCGACGGCCTCACCCGCGCGACCGAGTCGGCGCTGCTGTCGGCGAACTACATCGCGAAGCGCCTCCGCGAGCACTTCCCGGTGCTGTTCACGGGCGAGACCGGCCTCGTCGCGCACGAGTGCATCCTCGACCTGCGCGACCTCACCGCGAAGTCGGGCGTCACCGCCGAGGACGTCGCGAAGCGCCTCATCGACTTCGGCTTCCACGCCCCGACCCTCGCGTTCCCGGTTCCGGGCACGCTCATGGTCGAGCCGACCGAGTCGGAGGATCTCGTCGAAATCGAGCGTTTCATCGAGGCGATGATCCAGATTCGCGCCGAGATCGAAGAGGTTATCGCGGGCTCTGTCGCGATCGAGGCGTCGGTGCTGCGGAACTCGCCGCACCCCGCTGCGGTCGTCGTGAGCGACAGCTGGGATCGGGCGTACACGCGCGAGCAGGCCGCGTTCCCGAGCGAGCGGCTGCGCGTCGACAAGTACTTCCCGCCGGTGAGCCGCATTGACGGCGCATTCGGAGACCGCAACCTGGTCTGCTCCTGCCCGCCCATCGAAGCCTACGAGGACTAATCATGACTGCGAACACTCCACTGCACACCGCGCTCCACGCCGAGCATGAGAAGCTGGGCGCCTCGTTCACCGACTTCGGTGGTTGGGACATGCCCCTGAAGTACGGCAGCGAGCTCGCCGAGCACCGCGCCGTCCGCGAGGCCGCAGGTCTCTTCGACCTGTCGCACATGGGCGAGGTGTGGATCTCGGGCGCTGACGCTGCCCGTTTCCTGAACACCGCGCTCGTCGGCAACTTCGCGGTCACCGCGGTCGGCAAGGCAAAGTACTCGCTGCTCTGCAACGCTGACGGCGGCATCGTCGATGACCTCATCGTCTACCGAGTCGCCGACACCCGCTACCTCGTGGTGCCGAACGCGGGCAACGCGCCGGTCGTCGCCAAACTCCTCACCGAGCGCTCGGCGGGCTTCGACGTCGAGGTGCACGACGCCTCGGCCGAGACCGGGCTCATCGCCGTGCAGGGGCCGAACTCCGAGGCGATCGTGCGCGCGGTGGTCGCGGACGATTCCGAGCGCCAGGCGGTTGTGGATCTCGCCTACTACGCATGGACACAGGTCACAGTTGGCGGCATCGACGTGCTGCTCGCCCGCACCGGCTACACGGGCGAGGACGGCTTCGAACTCTACATTCCGGCCGAGCGCTCGCCCGAGCTCTGGCAGCTGCTGCTCGCCGCGGGCGAGGGCCACGGCCTCGTACCCTGCGGTCTCGCGGCGCGCGACTCGCTCCGCCTCGAGGCGGGCATGCCGCTGTACGGCAACGAGCTCGGCGTGCACACGACCCCCTACGACGCGAACCTCGGCGGCGTGGTCTCCTTCAAGAAGGAGGAGGACTTCGTCGGTCGCGCAGCGCTCGAGGCCGCGAAGGCCGCTGGTCCCCGTCGCGTGCTCGTCGGTCTCAAGGGCCTCGGTCGCCGCGCAGGGCGCGGCGGCTACGCCGTCTTCGCGCAGACCGACGGTGTCACCGACGAAGCTCCGCGCGAGATCGGCGTGATCACGAGCGGTCAGCCGAGCCCGACGCTCGGCTACCCGATCGCGCTTGCGCAGCTCGACACCGACTACGCCGAGGTCGGCACCGTTGTCGACGTCGACCTGCGCGGCAAGCGCGAGGCCTTCGAGGTCATCGCACTCCCGTTCTACAAGCGAAACGCGTAACGCCGCCCAGGCGCACGCACCCACCCCCACAAGAAAGACAAGAAACATCATGAGCCAGGTACACGCCGGATTCCGCTACTCCGTAGAGCACGAGTGGATCGACGAGAACAGCCCCGCGACCGTTGGCGTCAGCCAGGTCGCAGCCGACGCGCTCGGCGACGTCGTCTACATCGAGCTGCCCGAGGTCGGCCAGACCCTCACCGCAGGCGAGGTCTGCGGTGAGATCGAGTCGACGAAGTCGGTCTCCGACCTCTACACCCCGGTCTCGGGAGAGGTCGTCGAGATCAACGACGCCGTTGTCGCCGACCCTGCGCTCGTGAACAGCGACCCCTACGGAGCAGCATGGCTGTTCAAGGTCGCCGTCACCGAGTTCGGCCCGCTGCTGTCGGCTGAGGAATACGCCGCAGCAAACGACGTAACCGTCTAACTCACCCACACGAAAGGCAGGCCGCAACGTGGCGATCAGCGTATTCGACCTCTTCACCGTAGGGATCGGGCCATCGAGCTCGCACACGGTGGGGCCGATGCGTGCGAGCCACGCCTTCGCGGCGGGGCTCGTGAACCACGGCCTGCTTGACCGTGTCGCCGGGCTGCGGGTGGACCTCTTCGGGTCCCTCGCAGCCACCGGCCACGGCCACGGCACCTTCACCGCTGTGCTGCTCGGGCTCGAGGGATTCGATCCCGAAACCGTGCTGCCGAGCGAGGTCGATGCGGCGCTCGCGCGCATCGAGGAGACCGGCGAGCTGCGCGTCGGAGCTGAGCTCTCCGACCTGCACGGCGCGGCCCCCGCAATCGTGAAGTTCGGCGTCGCCGACATGGTGCTCCGGCCGCTCACGGTGCTCGAAACGCACACGAATGGCATGCGCTTCGCGGCGGTCGACGCGGCGGGCGAGACGCTCGAAGAACAGACCTACTATTCCGTTGGCGGCGGCTTCATCGTGCGCGAGGGGGCCGAGGAGAAGATCCTTGACCGGCTTGAGCAGCAGCTCGCCGATCAGCCCTACCCGTTCACGACCGGAGCCGAGCTCCTCGTGCACGCCGAGTCGAGCGGACTGAGCATCGCAGGCGTGATGCTCGCCAACGAGCTCGCCACCCGCGATGAGGCGAGCGTGAGGTCCGGCCTCGCCCACATCTGGGACGTCATGGAGGAGTGCAAGAACTCCGCCCTCACCCGCACCGGCGTGCTGCCGGGCGGGCTGAACGTGCGGCGCCGCGCGCCCGAGTGGCACCGCAAGCTCACCGAGCAGGATCCGCACCGCGACCCCGTCTTCTGGCAGGAGTGGGTGAACCTCGTGGCCCTCGCCGTCAACGAGGAGAACGCGTCGGGCGGTCGCGTCGTCACCGCCCCCACGAACGGGGCGGCCGGCATCATCCCCGCCGTGCTCTTCTACGCGACGCACTACGCGCAGATCCCCGAGCTCGGCACCGCCCGGCAGCCGGGCCTCGGCGGGGGAGCCGCAGCCCCGCGCGCGGTCTCGCTGAGCCCGGAGCAGAAGCAGCGCGTCGTCGTCGACTTCCTGCTCGCGGCAGCAGCCGTCGGAGTGCTCTATAAGGAGCAGGCCTCGATCTCGGGTGCCGAGGTTGGTTGCCAGGGCGAGGTGGGATCCGCGTCCTCGATGGCGGCCGCCGGGCTCGCACAGATCCTCGGCGGTACCCCGCAGCAGGTCGAGAACGCCGCGGAGATCGCGATGGAGCACAACCTCGGGCTGACCTGCGACCCGATCGGCGGGCTCGTGCAGATCCCCTGCATCGAGCGCAACGCGATCGCGGCATCGAAGGCGATCAACGCCGCGAAGATGGCGCTCATGGGTGACGGGGCGCACCACGTCACGCTCGACGAGGTCATCATCACGATGCGCGAGACCGGCAAGGACATGAGCGACAAGTACAAGGAGACCGCGCGCGGCGGGCTCGCCGTCAACGTCATCGAGTGCTGAGGCGGGCGGGCGCACTGTCGCGCCAAGTATCGCGCGGCGGATCGCATCGGACGGCGGATCGCATCGGGCGCTGTCGCGCATCGGGCGCTGAGGGCCGAAACACAGCGTTCGCCGGTACGCTGATCCGGTGACTTCCGTCTTGCTCTACGCCCTCGGCATCCTCATCGTCGTGCTCCTGCTCGGCATCTCGATCGCGCTGCACGAAATCGGGCACCTCGTGCCGGCGAAGCTGTTCGGCGTGAAAGTGACGCAGTACATGATCGGCTTCGGCAGGACGATCTGGTCGCGCAAAAAGGGCGACACCGAGTACGGCGTGAAGCTGCTGCCGCTCGGCGGCTACGTCGCGATGATCGGCATGTATCCGCCCGCGAAGCCGGGGGAGGCTCCGCGCGAATCGACGACCGGGTTCTTGAACTCCGTCGTCGATGAGGCACCGGTGAAGACGAAGAGCCGGGGCGTCGAGGGAATCGTCGACGAGATCACTCGCGTCGGCGACGTGCAGGCTGCGGGCAACGACGCGTTGCCCGAGGGGCGCGGGCCAGCAGCAGCCGACGACGACGTCGACGAGATCGAGTACCGCCGCGGGCTCGCGGGCTGGGTCGACGAGGCGCGCGACGCGAGCGCAGAGACGATCCCCGAGGGGGAAGATCACCGCACCTTCTACCGGCTTCCCGTCTGGAAGAAGATCATCGTCATGGCGGGCGGGCCGCTCATGAACTTGCTGCTCGCGTTCCTGTTCTTCGGGATCGTGATCTCTGGCTTCGGCATCGCCCAGACGAGCACGACGCTCGGGCACGTCAACGAATGCCTCGTGCCCGCCGGCAGCACGCAGACCGAGTGCGGCACCGATGACCCGGCAGCCCCCGCTGCTGCTGCTGGCCTCCGCCCCGGCGACAAGCTGCTCGCCGTTGACGGCACGCCGATCGAGAGCTGGGAGCAGTTCCGTGGCGTCGTTGCGGCCTCCCCCGGGGCGGCGTTGTCGGTCGATTTCGAGCGTGCGGGTACCACCGAGACTGTCACGCTGACCCCCGAACCGAACGAGGCCGTCGTCGTCGACACAGACGGGAAGGCCGTGCTCAATGAGGACGGCACCCCGAAGACCGCGACCGTTGGAATGATCGGCGCGATCGCCGGCACGGAGATCGTGCAGCAGCCGCTCACCGCGATCCCCGCCTTTGTCGGTGAAAACGTGAAAAACGTCGCCGGTGTGATCGTGAAGCTCCCGGCGCGCATGGTCGACGTCTGGAATGCCGCGTTCGGTACTGAGGAGCGCGATCCCAACGGCCCCATGGGAGTCGTTGGCGTCGGCAGGCTCGCGGGCGAGGTCGCGAGCATGGAGGAGATGCCGTTCTCGGCTCGGGCACAGTTCCTGTTCAGCCTCGCGGGCTCACTCAACGTCGCGCTGTTCGTGTTCAACCTCGTGCCGCTCATGCCGCTCGACGGCGGGCACATCGCGGGAGCGATCTATGAGGCGATCAAGCGCGGCTGGGCGAAGCTGCGGCGCAAGCCGGATCCCGGTCCGGTCGACACCGCGAAGATGGTGCCGATCACGTTCGTCGTCGTCATCGCTCTGGGGGCGATGAGTTTGCTGCTGATGTACGCAGATATTGTGAAGCCTGTCGCGCTATTCGGCTAACGCACGGCTGCGCCCGGTAGACTCGTTTTCGTGGCAGCAGTGAATTTGGGAATGCCGAAGGTAGCCGAAGTATTGGCACCGCGGCGCAAGACCCGTCAAATCAAGGTCGGTTCAATCGGCGTGGGCAGCAACTCGCAGGTATCTGTGCAGTCGATGACCACGACTCCAACGACCGACATCAACGGAACGCTTCAGCAGATCGCCGAGCTCACGGCGGCCGGTTGCGACATCGTGCGCGTCGCGGTGCCGAGCCAGGACGACGCAGATGTGTTGCACATCATTGCGAAGAAGAGCCAGATCCCGGTGATCGCTGACATCCACTTCCAGCCGCGCTACATCTACGCGGCGATTGACGCCGGCTGCGCCGCGGTGCGCGTGAACCCGGGAAACATCCGGCAGTTCGACGGCAACGTGGGCGCGATTGCGAAGGCCGCGAAGGACGCGGGCGTGTCGCTCCGCATCGGCGTGAACGCTGGCTCGCTTGATCCGCGTCTGCTGCAGAAGTACGGCAAGCCGACCGCCGAAGCGCTCGTCGAGAGCGCCGTCTGGGAGGCCTCGCTCTTCGAAGAGCACGACTTCCACGACTTTAAGATTTCCGTGAAGCACAACGACCCGATCGTCATGACGAAGGCCTATCGGCAGCTCGCCGCGCAGGGTGACTGGCCGCTGCACCTCGGCGTGACCGAGGCGGGCCCCGCGTTTCAGGGCACGATCAAGAGCGCGACCGCGTTCGGCATCCTGCTCTCCGAGGGCATCGGCGACACGATCCGCGTCTCGCTCTCGGCCCCGCCCGTCGAAGAGGTGAAGGTCGGCCTGCAGATTCTGCAGTCGCTGAACCTCCGCGAGCGCAAGCTTGAGATCGTCTCGTGCCCGTCGTGTGGCCGCGCGCAGGTCGACGTGTACACGCTCGCCGACGAGGTCACCAAGGGCCTCGAGGGCATGACCGTGCCGCTGCGTGTCGCCGTCATGGGCTGTGTTGTGAACGGCCCGGGCGAGGCCCGCGAGGCCGACCTCGGTGTTGCCTCGGGTAACGGCAAGGGTCAGATCTTCGTGAAGGGTGAGGTCATCAAGACTGTGCCCGAGTCGGAGATCGTCGCCACCCTCATCGAGGAGGCGAACCGTATCGCTGAGGAGATCGGGCACACGACCGAGTCGGGCGCACCCGAGGTCGTGACCGGCTAGCTCGGTCGCGCCAGACACGCTTCTTCGTGCGGCGGAAGCCGGGAATCGCACAGTGTGCGTTCCCGGCCTCCGCCGTTTTACGTGCGGTCGCTCGTCTGTTGGTTCACACCCTGGGGTGTGCACCAAGCGACCAGCACCAACCCGCGACGCGGCGCGCCCACCCAGCATTCCCGACACCCCCGATTAATCAAATCCGACCCTTGTCCGGCCCTCGCAAGGGTCGGCCTGAATGAATCGGGTCGGAGAGGATGCCGGCGGTGGGGCGGCTTTGGGTGTGGGCGGGGCGCTGGGCGAGCACCTCCGGGGCTCTGCACAATTGGGGGTCTGGACCTCCGTGCTGAAGCCCGCTCAACAGCCATGACCTCAGCGAGGTCATGGTGTTTTTGCGGTAAATCACTCCTGACTTCGCTGAGGTCATGGGTTCTGAGCGACTCAAGCTGGGTGTGCCGTCTCCTTGGGTTGGTGGTGGCCGTAGCGAGACAGGGCTTCGCCGCGGTCCAATGGTGCGGAGGAAGCCGACCAGCGCAATCGGGTGCAGCCAGCTGGCGTAGTGAGCTCGGGAGTCGCCCGCAGCACTCACGCCGGAGCCGCCCAGCTTCAACTCGTCCTCGTGCCGAGCCCCGTGCTGGCGGCTGCCGCGGGCGCTTCGCGCCCTTTCCGGGCAGAGCAGATGGGCGCGGGCCGTGTGCCTGTCGCAGCTCCCCAGGTGCATTCTCCGGGTCAGGTGGTTCTGGCCTTTCAGCGAGTGGGGAAATGCCGCACTCGTTACGGATTCCCCGCCGATTCCCTAGACCTTCTACTTTGAAGAGCCTCCTTCGGGGGTGAAGCGCCAGCTGCGTTCGTCGCTAGCGGAGCACGATTCCACTTGCGCAACTATACACTGCGAGTATACGCTCGGTGTATGGCAACGATGGACTCATCCACAGCCCTCCTCGGGCTCCTCGGAACAGGCTCGGGCTACGGCTACGATCTGAAGCACGACTACGACAAACACTTCGGCAGCGAGAAACCGCTCGCCTTTGGCCAGGTGTACGCGACCCTCGCGCGGCTGCTCAAGCACGGCCTCATCGAGTTACTCGGCGACGAAGCTGGGGGCGGGCCCGATCGTAAACGCTACGAGATCACCGAGGCCGGCCGCGAGCGGCTCGAGGAGTGGCTCTTCTCCGCCGACGTCCCCTCCGCATCGCTGCAGAGCAACCTGTTCGCCAAAACAGTCATCGCGCTGTTGCTCGGCGACGATGCCGCCCGGCTCCTGGACCTGCAGCGCGCAGCGCACCTCGAACGGATGCGCGAACTCACGAGGCGGAAGCTCGGGGCAGATCTTGGAACGATCCTCATGTGCGATCACGCCCTGTTCCACATCGAAGCCGATCTGCGCTGGATCGAGCTCACCAGCGCCCGCCTGAGCGAGCTTGGCGAGGAAGTGACACGATGAACGAAGCCACACTCTTTCAGGCAGACGCAGACGCAGACGCAGACGCAGGCGCTGGTGCGGCCACCCCAGGCACCACACTCGCCCAGCCCATCCTTTCGGTGCGCGGCGTGCACCGCTCCTTCGGCATGGACACCGCGCTGCGCGGCGTCGACCTCGACGTGTTCGCGGGGGAGATGCTCGCAGTCATGGGGCCCTCGGGCTCGGGAAAGTCCACGCTGCTGCACATCCTCGCGGGCGTGCTCACCCCCGACTCTGGCACGGCGAGCTACCGCGGCAACTCGGTCAGCGACCTGAACGAGGCGGCGCGGGCCGAGCTGCGGCTGAGCGAGTTCGGGTTCATCTTCCAGTTCGGACAGCTGTTACCAGACCTCAGCGCGGTCGACAACGTCTCGCTGCCGCTGTTGCTCGCCGGGCAGAAGCGGAAGGCTGCGCTCCGGCAAGCGGCGACCTGGCTCGACCGGCTCGGACTCGCCGAGCACGCAGCGAAGCTCCCATCCGAGCTGTCGGGCGGTCAGGCCCAGCGGGTCGCGATCGCACGCGCACTCGTCACCGCGCCCCGCGTGGTCTTCGCGGACGAGCCGACCGGCTCGCTCGACTCGTTCTCCGCCGAGCAGGTGATGGTGATGCTCACCGAGCTCTCGCGCGCCTCGGGCACCACTGTCGTGCTGGTCACGCACGATGCGCGAACCGCAGCGTACGCGGACCGCGAGATCGTCGTGCGCGACGGGAGAATCTCGGGGGCCGGCGCGTGAACACGCTCACCCTCACCTCCCTCGTGACGGGCCGAGAACGCGGTGCCTGGCGACGGCTCGTCGGGATCGCCGCGGGCGTGGCCGTCGGCGTCGCGCTGCTGCTCCTCGTGCTCGCGGCTTACTCCGCACTGGGGGAGCGCTCCGCCCGTTCGACCTGGGCTCTCCCACACTTCAGCGCCGAGACCATCCCGGCTGAGGGCACACCCACAGACGACACCGTGTTCGTCGCGGTCCACGGTAACTTCGGGTCGCCCGGCGATTACTTCAGCGGTCAGCGCATCACCAGGATAGCCATTGCGGCGACCCCGAAGTCGACGATCGAAGTTCCAGGGATCGGGACGCCACCAGCGCCGGGGGAGTTCTTCGCCTCACCCGCGCTCGCCGAGCTCATCAAGGCGGCACCCTCTGATGAGCTCGCGGACCGCTACGGTACCCCCGCCGGGATCATCGACCGAGCAGGGCTCATCGGTCCAGAGCAGTTGCTCGTCGTCGTCGGCGAGGACGCTGAGAAGGTGACCGGAATGCTCGGTGCGGTGAACCGCGACGAGCTCACTGGCTACAGCTACCCCAACCTCAACTACCAGATTATTGCCATTGTCGGCGGCTTCGCCGTGCTCTTCCCCGTCACCGTGCTCATCGCCATCGTCACCAAACTCGGACAGGCCGCGCGGACGGAGCGATTCTCCACGATCCGCCTCATCGGAGCGAAGCCGCGGCTCGTCGCGCGCATCGCCACGGTGGAGTCGTTCGTGCCCGCGCTCGGCGGCAGTCTCGTGGGCGTCGTGCTGTTCTACGCGCTGCGTCCGATCGCCGCACTCCTCCCGGTCGAGGGCACCCGGTTCTTCGTCACGGACCTGAACGTCGCCTGGCCTGGGATCCTTGCCGTCGCCCTGGGCACCGCGGCCCTCGCAGCGGTCGTCGCCTACGTCACCGCGCTCCGCTCGGAGTTGGGGCCTCTCGGCGGCAGCAGAGAGCAGCGGGAGCGAGCGCCGCGCATTGCCTCGCTGATCCCGCTCGCACTCGGCACGCTCGTCATCGTCGCTCCGGCGATCTCGGCGAAGCTCGGCCTCGTGTTGCCGTTCCACTGGATCATGATTCTTGGAGGCTTCGTGCTCATCACGGTCGGGCTCGTGCTGGCCGGCCCGTATCTCGCGTGGCTCGTCAGCCGCGCAGGTGCGGCCAGGGTGTCCGGCGCCGCGGGGCTCCTCGCGATGAGTCGGATCTCGCGCCACCCGCGCGCGACATTCCGCTCGGTGAGCGGGCTCGTGCTTGCGCTGTTCGTCGTCACCCTGTTCGCAGTCGGCACGACGACGGAGACGCGCGACAGCGTCGTCGACGCCCCGGCATCTGAAATCGTCCCGCCCGACACACTGATGCTCAACCTCATCTTCGCGGAGGAGCCCGGCAGCGACGGGAACGCGCACCTACTCGCCCCGGTCGCAGATACCCCCGGCGTGGAACGCGTCATCATTGCCGACTGGTTCGACGGCGATGAGACCCTCGACGGTGGCTTCGTGTTGGACAACGCCGACGCGCGAGCGCTCGGACTCACTCCGGGAGACGGGGCGCGCACGTGGGTGGAGCCGTCATACTTCGACTCCTTCCCATCGGGTGGTCCCGCGCAGACGGAGGCGATCTCCGAGGCGGACGCGGCCCTCGCGTACCCGTCGATGGCGCTCGTCATGACCGACGGCAGCGCGGGCGCGCTCGAGCGGGCCCGAACCGCGGTCAGTGCGAGCGAGTTCCCAGTTCAGATGCTCCCGACGACGCGCGCAGAACAGGCCGACGTCGGGGAGACGAGTTTTGCTAGACAGTACGCCGGCCTCGCGTGGATCGGGATCCTCATCGCCACGCTCATCTCTGTGGTCTCGCTCACCGTCTCAACCATCGCGGGCATGATCGACAGAAAGCGGGTGCTCGGCCTGCTCCGGCTCAGCGGAATGCCGACGCGGACCCTGCGGCGCATGATCGTCGTCGAAACGGTGCTTCCGCTAGCGACGGTCTTTCTCGTCACGATTGGCCTGGGATTCGCGACTGCATGGGGCATCGTTGTCGGCCTGAGCACGGGAGAACGCAACGTGACCATGCCTGACACGAGCTACCTCGGGCTGCTCGCTCTGTGCTTCGGCCTCGCCGCGGCTGCGGTGCTCGTTGTGCTCCGCAGCGTGCGCTCCGAACTCCCGCTCGCAGCGACTCGCTTCGAGTAGCCCGGTTACGAGGCGGACCGCGCTGCTCTCGGCTGAGCGGTCCGCTGATCCACCGCATCGATCTCGATCTCGCCTTTCGCTACGTCGACGCTCACGACGCGCACGGTCCCCGTCTTGCCGGGGATGAGGATCCCGGCGGGGTCGGGGCAGCGCGTCGTGATCGGAGGATCCGTGATCTGCACGCGGGCGCTGCCGCCCTTCGACTCGACGACCACGACACGGAACGTCTCGCCGACCCGATCCCGCACGAGCGCGGCCTCGACCCGGTCGAGCGCCGCAGACCCGAGCCTGCTCGCGAGCCCCGACGACGAACGCATGAGCGCGGGAACCTCCGCGAGGCTCGCGAGCGCCCACTCGGGGACCGGCTTGCCCGCGCTCAACGCCTCGCACACGACGAGGCCCCAGCGATCCACGAGCCGCCTGAGCGGAGCGGTCACGTGCGCGTACGGCGCGGCGATCGCGGCCTGCTCAGGAAGCGGCGGCGGGGGAAGCATCTCTCCGTTGCGTTCGACGCCGAACGCCGCGTAGTCGGCCCCGCGAAATAGGCTCGACGCTGCGTGGAGCACGGCCGCCGCCTGCGGGGTGCCGCGGGGGAGCTCGCGCAGATACTCGCCGTAGGTGAGCGCCTCCCGCCAGGGCACGCCAAGCACCGCGACCCTGCCGCGGAACTCTGCGAGCGCCTGCTCGTCGGGGGCGGCCATCGTGCGGAGGATCCCGATCCCGCCGTCGAGCATCATCCTTCCGGCGAGCATCCCGGTGAGCAGCGACAGCTGCGAGTTCCATTCCTCCACGGGCAGCGGGAAGCGGCGCTCGATGCGGTAGCCAGTCTCGTCTCGCACGACCTCCTCGTCGGCCATGTTCAGGCTCGCGCCGCCACGACGCTGCTCCTGGGCGATGCGGAGTGCCGCGAACTCGGGGAGCAGCGCGAGCGCGCCTGAGGCGGTGCCTGCGTCGAGGCTTGCTTGCGCGGAGCCGTAACCGAGCTTCGCGCGAGAGCGGATGAGCGCGCGCTCGACGGACGCCGCAGCTGCCTCGCCACTCTCAAACGCCGCGGCCCCCATGGCGTCAACCGGGATAGTCCAGACGTAGGCGACGCGATCCACATCGGGGAGCAGCGAGGCGCGATCCTCGCTGAGCTCGCGCGGATGCAGCGGCACTGACCCGTCGGGCAGGTAGAGCGTCTGCCCCCGCCGCCGCGCCTCGGCGTCGAGCGCGCCGCCGGGCCGGACGACGCCGGGAACGTCCGCAATCGCGTACCGCAGGGTGAAGCCGTTGCCTGTGCGCTCGAGGTGGAACGCCTGATCGAGATCCCGGGAGTCCGGCGGATCGAGCGTCACGAACGGGATCTCGCGCAGATCGAGAGCGGGGATCGGTGCGGCCGCGAGGCGCGCCTCGGCGAGCACCTCGTCCGGGAACTCGTCGGCGACGCCGTTCTTGTCACGAAGAGCGGTGAGCGCGGCGGCGAGCGAGCCACGGGTGGTCTCAGGGGCAAGGTGTGTGCGCCGTGCTGGCATGGCCACAGCCTATCCGCCGCGCCCCGCAAACTCCTAGACTGTGAGCATGACTGCGCCAGTGAACGACCAGACAGCCGAAGCCATCGACAGCCTGCTCCGCGACGCCGGCGTCACGCATCAGCGGGGACTGATCCGCCGCATCATGGCCGCCGCCCTCGGCCTCGCCACCGACGGCGCCTCCCGCCTCGACCTGAAGATCTCGGCCTCCGCGCTTGAAGAGATGCGGCAGGCCTTTGCGCTGTTCGCGCCCTACACGGGAGTGCGCAAGGCATCCATCTTCGGCTCCGCCCGCACGAAGCCCGGCGACCTGCTGTACACCGCCGCGGAGGAGAGCGCACGGGCGCTTGCGGAGGATAACTGGATGGTCGTCACCGGCGCGGGGCCGGGAATTATGGAGGCAGCGGCCCTCGGTGCCGGTGTCGAGCGCTCGCTCGGGGTGTCGATCCGCCTGCCGTTCGAAGAAGAGCCGAACGCGTTCGTCGCACACGAGGCGCACCACGTCGCGATGAAGTACTTCTTCACGCGCAAGCTCATGCTCGTGAAGGAATCGAGCGCGTTCATCTGCCTGCCCGGCGGCTTCGGCACGATGGACGAGACCTTCGAGCTGCTGACGCTGCAGCAGACCGGGAAAATGGTGCCCGTGCCGATCGTGCTGCTCGACCGGCCCGGCGGCAGCTATTGGGCGGGGTTTCGCGATTTTGTTGTCGACGAGCTTGAGGGCGGTGGTTACGTCACCGCGGGCGACCTCGACCGCGTGCTCATTACCGACTCTGCAGACGCCGCCGTCGAGCACGTGCACGCGTTCTGGAGCAATTACACCGACCTGCGCTGGTTCCCCACCGACGTGCCTGGCGAACGCGACGCGCTGCTGCTCTACACGCGCGTCGCTCCGACCGACGCGCAGCTCGCCGACCTCAACGAGCGCTTCGGATACATGCTCGACTCGGGCGCGATCACGCTCGCAGACCCGTACCCCGAGGAGGGCTCTGAGAACGCCGAGTTTGCGCGGGTGCGCCTCGTTCCGCGGCCGCACGCGATCGGGGAACTGTACCGGCTCATCTGGGCGCTCAACGAGCTACCGGAGACCGACCCGACGGGGCCGGTTGGCGAGGGGCGGTAGCCGTGGCCGGGGCGGGCGCGGACCGGGACCGGTTGCATGCCCTGCTGCTCGCTGAGCGTGAGGCCGTTGTCTCCCGCGCCGCGGACCTCGACGCGACGCTCGCCGAGCTCGTGCGGAGCCGCGAGTCCTCGAACGATGACGACGAGCACGACCCTGAGGGCGTGACGCTCTCCTCCGAGTGGTCGCGGCTGAGTGGCCTCGCCGACGCAGCGCGTGCGGAGCTCGCCGAGATCGACGCCGCACTCGAACGCTGGGAAGCGGGCAGCTACGGCGTCTGCGGGCGTTGCGGCGAGCCGATACCTGTCGAGCGCCTCGAGGTGCGCCCCTTCGCGACTCGCTGCGTGCCGTGCGCGAGCCTGCGGCGCTAACCTGTCGTCACCGTGGAAGCACGAGCCCCTGGTCAAAGAGGCGTTCGGGGTCGTAGCGATCCGAGACTGCGCGCAGTCGATCGCCAGTGACTCCAGGCCACACGCGATTGGCCGCGGCAGCGGTCGTGTCAGTTGAGTAGGCACCGTAGCTGCCCGTTGCGAGTTCGTCCACGCTGGAGAAACTCGCGCGCACGCTCGCCTCGCCGAACGGGTGGGCCCAGGTAGCTACGAAAGCCTCCTGATGTCGTCCTGCCCACGCGGTTTCGGGTACGGCAACATCGCTCACGGCACCTCCGAGGGCGCGAAGCTCGACAAGGAGCGTCGCCTCGTGCGTGAGTGCGTCGCGAATCGCCATGCCGAGCCGGGCATCGGAGCGATCGACTAGGGCCGAACGCATCTCGAGCGGAGGGCGGGTGCTTGTGCGGCCTGGGGGTGGGACAAGCCGCGCATACGGCGTGGCTATGGCCCGCTGCTCAAGCACCCGGGCGATGTTCAAACCGGCTTCGAGCGTCGGCTGGGCCTCATCGATCCTGTCGTTCGCCCAAAGGTGTCTCGCCTGCACGACGGTTCGCCTGTCGCCCGCTGGTTGCAGCATGAGAAAGCTCTCGAGCTCGCGGGGCGATTCACGTACCCATGCCCCCCAATCGTTCACGAACCCCGGGAGATCGTCAACAAGATACTGCACTTCGTGGTGGATGACGGTGGCCCCACCGCCGATCGATCCGAGGCGTGGGGCGTGAAGCTCAGCGTCGACGACGATGCCGCCCTGAGTTGCCCCGCCGCGCAGCGCCCAAAAGAGGTCGGGCTCGTGCCGTTGGTCTACCCAGCGAGCGCTGCCGTCGGCGGTGACGACGCGGAGCCGCGTGACATTGTCGAGGGTGAGTCCTTGTGACCGCGCAAAGAACCCGATGCCACCGGCAGTCACCAGGCCACCGACCCCGGTGCCGCCAAAGTTCCCGCTTGTAAGCGCCCGGTCACACGGCGCGAGCGCGCGAGCAACGGCCCCCCATGTTGCGCCTGCCTGCGCCAGAAACAGACCGTCCTCTGCGTCACCGGCCGCGATGCGGTTCAACCCAGAAAGGTCGAGCACGATACCGCCGGTATTCGTCGCCGCTCCCGAGATGCCGTGGCCACCCGATCGTATGCTCAAGGGGACGCGCCCACCTGTCAGCCGCCGTACCTCTGCAGCGTACGTGACTACGGCGCTCACGTCTTCGTCATCGCGTGCCGAGAACACGACTGCCGGGCGGCCGCTGCGCATATAGGTCGAACTCAGCGCGGCATAGCGCGGGTCGCGCGGCAGGGAACGAATCGCGGCGAGTGGTTGAGGAACATCCGGCCAAGCCAGTGTTGTGCTGTGATCGGAAACCAGCGCTTGCGCGTCTTCTTGGGGTGCGGTACTCATTGGGTGAACTCCCTGATGGCTGCACGGGCCTGGTCAGGCTTGCGTAGCACGACGTCGGCCGATGGTTGCGAGCCAGCGGCGAGGCCCAATGACACCCTGACCGCGTCGTCCGCGTCAACGAAGTCCTCGCGGCTCCAGCCCCTGCGGCGGAGATTCAGATTCCCGAGAACAATCGAGAATATGCGTCGGCGTGCGCCCGCTTCTTCCGCTAGTACCCGCCGCATCATGACCAGACTCGCCTGTGCCATCGAAATAATTGAGGCCCCAGGGACCGGCACGATACCGGAAGCACCGAGCACGAGCTGCAGGCTTCCGTGGGCCGGCAGGATCGGGAGCCATGCCCGCGCGGAGGCGATGTACGCGGAGGTGACGTCCGTGAAGAAGTGTTCGAAGGTGTCTTCGTCGACATTCCACAATGGTGCGCCACTCCACCAGCTTCCGAGCGCGACAACGACATGATCTACTTCACCGTGTTCGGCTACGATCGCGTCGGCGGTATCCCTCGCGCCAGCGAAAGACGTGTAGTCGCCAACGCGGGCGACAGGTGCCCTGACGGGACCTGCGAAAGTCGCATCTCCGAGCAGCATTGCGGCTTTCTCTGCCGTACGCGACGGCACAATGACCTCGGCACCCGCAGCAAGGTAGCCCCGGACGAAGTGCTCGCCAACCGACCCGGTTCCGCCGAGCACGACCGCTCGTTGCGCGCGGAGGGAATCCAGCCGCTGTGTGGTTGTCATGTGAGTCAATCCTTCGGTGTGTTGGTGTGGGTGAACCACTGTGGCTGATCGGTGAGATCGAATGAGTGCGCGGTGTTCCCGCGTGGCCGTATCCTGGGAGCCGAGCTAAACAAGGAGTTCAGATGACGATGCCGCTCACACCGCGCCAGGAAATCTGGCGAGGCTTGCTCCACGGCCAGCGCGCGATGCTGTTGCGGCTGGGGGTGCGATTGAAGCGTGACTTTGCGTTGTCGATCGCGCAGTACGAGGCGCTGCTTGCGCTGCTCCAAAGCCCAGGGAAAACGCTGTCGGCGACGAAGCTTGCGGGAGAGCTGCAATACAGTTCAGGGTCTTCTACGAACCTGGTGAAGCGGCTTGAAGAGCGTGGCCTTGTTCGGCGTGAGACAGGGACTTCGGACGCGCGCACACAGCAGGTTTCGCTCACTGACGCTGGCTCCGATCTCATTGTTCGAGCAACTGAGCAGCATGTTGCTGACCTCGCGATCGAGTTCGAACCGCTCATCGGAGACATGGACGTCGCCCCACTGTTGGGCTTTGCCCGCAGGCTCGCTGAGCACGAGGGGGTGCGGTCTGCGCCCGACTCCACCGCGCGCTAGCGTGCCGAGTGAGGCTGAGCTTGGGCCGCGGTGAGCTCCGAATACGCGGTCGTGAGTGCCTCCGCAAACGTCTCACTTGGCTGGGCCCCTGAGAGCCCGTAGCGGTTATCGATAACAACGAACGGCACCCCGGAGATTCCGAGTTCGGCTGCCCGAGCGATGTCCTGGGCGACCGCATCGCTGTGGGCCTCTGCATTGGCGAGGACCTGATCCGCCTCGCTGGCGGAGAGCCCCGCCGCGATCACGGTCTCCCGTAGCACGGAAGGATCGCCGAGATCCTTGCCTGTCTCGAAGTAGGCCGAGAACAACGCCTCGACTACTGCGGCCTGCACTCCCGCATGGCCTGCTGCCTGGATGAGGCGATGCGCCGTGTGCGTGTTCGAAGGTACGGTCGCATCCTGATCAAACGCGAACCCGAACTCGTTGCCCATCGCAACGAGTTGTTGCTGCGCGGCGCGGAACCGGGTCATGTCCATGCCACGGCTCGCAAGAAACTCGGGCTGCAGCATGTCTGACCGCTCGGGGGCATCGGGGGCTAGCTGGAAGGACCGGAAGCGCACGTCGATCTGCTCGGCAAACGGGAGGGAGCTGATTGCGTGGGTGAGGCGCAGCTCCCCGACTGCGCACCACGGGCAGGCAATATCCAACCAAACGTCGAGGGTCAGGCGGGGAAGGGCTGCTGGTGCTGGTGAGGGAGCTGTCGTGGTCATACTGGGGTCAACGAGGCCCGCCCGTCAAGTATTCCCTGTAGTTACAGATAGTTTTCAGAATTGCTGAGTTGGGCGATGCGATGCTGCCAGGGTGTCTGACCGATTTACGCCACGTAGTCCGCGAGGTGCTCGGCCGTGAGGGTCGAGGCCGCCGTCACGAGCTCGCGCGGCGTGCCCTCGAAGACCACCCGGCCACCCTGCTGGCCCGCGCCCGGGCCGATGTCGATGATCCAGTCGGCGTGCGCCATCACTGCCTGATGGTGCTCGATGACGATGACGCTCTTGCCCGAATCGACGAGCTGGTCGAGCACCCCGAGCAGCTGCTCGACGTCTGCAAGGTGCAGTCCGGTGGTCGGCTCGTCGAGCACGTACACATCGGCGTCTTCGCTCATCGCGATCGCGAGCTTCACGCGCTGGCGCTCGCCGCCGGACAGCGTGGTGAGGGGCTGGCCGAGCGTGAGATAGCCGACGCCGACGTCGACGAGGCGGGAGAGGATCTTTGCGGCCTTCGGCACCTTCGCACCGGCACCGGCCGGCGAGGTCCCGGCGAAGAAAGCGTGCGCGTCGGTGATCGACATTTCGAGCACCTCGGCGATGTTCTTGCCGGTGCCGGTGCCGGCGGTGGATCCAGCGGAGGATCCACCCCCGCCCAACTCGTACTGCAGCACATCAGCCTGGTACCTGCGGCCCTCGCACTCGTCGCAGACAGAAGCGACGCCGGCCATCATCACAAGGTCGGTGTAGATGACGCCCGCGCCCTTGCACACGGGGCAGGCGCCCTCGGAGTTTGCGGAGAACAGCGCAGGCTTCACGCCGTTTGCCTTCGCGAACGCGGTGCGGATCGGGTCGAGTACGCCCGTGTAGGTCGCGGGGTTTGAGCGGCGGGATCCCTTGATGGGGGACTGGTCCACCGCGATGACGCCCTCGCGCTTCGACACGTAGCCGTGAATGAGTGAGGACTTGCCCGAGCCGGCGACGCCCGTGATCGCGCAGAGCACGCCGAGCGGCACGTCGACATCGACGTCCTGGAGGTTGTTCAGCGAGGCCCCGCGGATCTCCATCGCACCGGTCGCCACGCGCACGGTCTCCTTGAGCGCGGCGCGGTCGCCGAAGTGTCGCCCGGTGACCGTGTCTGAGGCCTCGAGCTCAGCGACGGTGCCCTCGAAGCAGATCTCGCCGCCGCCCGATCCCGCTGCCGGCCCGAGATCCACGACGTGGTCTGCGATGCGGATCATCTCGGGCTTGTGCTCGACGACGAGCACCGTGTTGCCCTTGTCGCGCAGGCGCAGCAGGAGCCCGTTCATGCGCTGGATGTCGTGCGGGTGGAGCCCGATGGAGGGTTCATCGAAGATGTAGGTGACGTCGGTGAGTGAGGAACCGAGGTGCCGGATCATCTTGGTGCGCTGCGACTCGCCGCCCGACAGGGTGCCGGCCGGGCGATCGAGCGAGAGGTATCCGAGGCCGATCTCGACGAAGGAGTCGAGGGTGTCGCGCAGGCTCGCGAGCAGCGGGGCGACCGACGGCTCCTCGAGATCCGCGACCCAGGCCGCGAGGTCTGAGATCTGCATCTGGCATGCGTCGGCGATCGAGATACCCCTGATCTTCGAGGAGCGCGCGAGAGCGGTGAGGCGGGTGCCCTCACACTCGGGGCAGGTGTCGAAGGTGATCGCGCGATCCACGAACGCGCGGATGTGGGGTTGCATCGCCTCGCGATCCTTCACGAGCATGGACTTCTGGATGCGGGGGATGAGCCCCTCGAAGGTGACGTTGATACCGTCGACCTTGATCTTCGTCGGCTCCTGGTACAGCAGCGCGTCGAGCTCCTTCGCGCTGAAGTCCTTGATCGGGGTGTCGGCGTCGAAGAAGTCGCCCGAGCCGAAGATGCGGCCGTACCAGCCGTCCATCGAGTACCCGGGGATCGTGAGCGCGCCCTCGTTGAGCGTCTTTGACGAGTCGTAGAGTGCGGTGAGGTCGAAGTCGCTCACCTTGCCGCGGCCCTCGCAGCGCGGGCACATGCCGCCGACGACGTTGAACGAGCGACGCTCCTTCGTCGTGCGCCCACCCTTCTCGAACGTGACGGCCCCCGCGCCCGACACGGAGGCGACGTTGAAGGAGAATGCCTTGGCGGTTCCGACATGCGGGGTGCCAAGCCGGCTGAAGAGGATCCGCAGCATGGCGTTCGCGTCGGTCGCGGTGCCGACGGTGGATCGTGGATCGGCACCCATGCGCTGCTGGTCGACGAGGATCGCGGTGGTCACCCCGTCGAGCAGGTCGACGTCGGGCCTTGCGAGCGTGGGCATGAAGCCCTGTACGAACGTCGAGTAGGTCTCGTTGATGAGGCGCTGGGACTCGGCGGCGATGGTCGCGAACACGAGTGAGCTCTTGCCGGAGCCTGAGACGCCGGTGAACGCGGTGAGTCGGCGCTTGGGGAGTTCTACGCTGACGTCTTTGAGGTTGTTCTCGCGCGCGCCGTAGACGCGGATGCGGTCGTGTGAATCGGCGGGGTGGATCGCTGCCTGATTGCTCATACGGAAATCGTAGTGCGCGCGGCTTTATGTCACAGCAAAATCTGACCATGCGACGCAATGCCCGGCTCACAAAGTAGTGTGAGCGTATGCATTCGCAGACCGCCCGCACCGCCACCCGCTTGCTGCTCGCGGCACCGCTCGCGCTGCTGTTCTCGCTGTCTGGCTGCCTAGCAATGGTGTTCTCGGCACCGACGACCACGTACGTCGACGAAGGCGGCGAGACCGTGCGGCTCGACTGGCGAGAGTTCCCGGGAAACGGTGGGCTCGACCCGCAAGCCGTGCTCGACGGCCCGACCGTTGAGACGGGCGAGGCGAGGTCGCGGCTACTGCTCACGGAGGCGCGAGACGCCCTGTCGGAGCGATTCGGCGGCGACTGGACACCCGACGAAGACGGGGGACAGGCTGGCGACGAGTGGCAGGCCACCAGCAATGGCTACGGCGGCGACTCGCTCCTGTACATCTTCAACTCGCCGATCTCCGAACTCGAGGTTCGCGTACCTCGCGAGGACTGGCCCGAGGTGATCGCCATCGTCGAGGGCATCGCCGAGGCGCACGGACTGACCGAGCGTCTCGATGCAGACCTCGAGCCGCCACTCAGCGCTACTACACAGGCTGCGACGTTCTTGCTCGGCGGCGAGTTTCTCGACGTGACCGTGCGCGACTCTTCGCTCGACCCGGAGGCACTTGCCGAGGCCGAGGAGTTCGGCCCGTTCGTGGCAGGGATCTCCCTGTTCTATGGAGTCTCCGCGATCCACGAAGCCGACCGCGCCGAGTTCGAACGCCGGGTGCAGCCGTTCCTCGGACAGAACGCCCCAGACATCACCGACTGAAGCTAGCCTTGAGTGAGTTGACCACTGAGACACGAGAGGAGCCGCGAATGCATAGCACCGCGACCCCTGACACCGTTGCGATCGCCCGCGCGAGCCAGACATTGGGAGTATCTCTCGCCGTGCTTGCCGTACTCACCGCCGTGCTGTTCTGGCGTCTCACCACGTCGATCGCGGTCGGGGCGATCGGCCTCGCGCTCGCGGCGCTCACGGTGATTCCGCTCGTGGTGCCCGCGCCGTTGCGGCCACGGTTCGCGCTCGCCGTCGCCGCAACAGCGACGCTCGCCGCCGTGTTCTCCGGGCTCGATGCTGGCCTGCTGCTCGCACCGCTCGTCTTGCTCGCGTGGCTGCGCGTGCTGGTGCCGTGGCGCGTCTCGCACGGCTTTGCCCTCGCGAACTCGCTGCCGTGGCGGCTCGTGTGCGCCCTCGCGATTGCGCTGCCGGGGCTGCTGCTCATCGCGGGCGCGCTCACGGGAACGGTCGAGCTTGAGGTCATCGGCTGGGCGATTGTCGGGATCGCCGTTGGCGTGGCTGTGTGCCTCGCCGCCGGGCTTCGGCTGGCGGGCCTCGTTGCCGCGCTGCTCGGGCTCGTCACCCTGATGCTCACCGTGTTCATCCCTGGGCTCCTGGTGATCGGCACCTGGTGGGCTGGCGGTCTGCTCGCGATCGTCGGGGCTGCCGCATTCATCGCCTGGGGTGAGCGGGCCGAGTCCGCGGTGCCCTCTGAATCCGTGGCACCCTGAGATCCCGCTCAGTTACGCTGAACCCGTGGACACTCGCCAGGCACCCCGGCTCACCGCGCTCCCGCTCTCGGCAGCGCTGCTCACGGTGCTGGCTGCTCCGGCCTTCTTCGTCGCCGAGGTCGTGTGGCTGGGTGCGGCGCTGCTCCTCGCAGGCCTCGCCGTGGCGTGGGCGTCAGATCGCAGGGCGGGGATCCCGATCCTCCCGCGCAACGCGCCCGCCGGCCCCGAGCGGGTACCCTCGCTCGTGCGCGACCTCTCGCTCGTCGCGCTGGGGCTCGCGATCGTGCGCACCATCCCGCTCGCGGCCGAGCTCGATAACCTCGCGATGCTGCGCTTTACCCTCGCGCTCGGCGGGGCGGTGCTCGTGCCGTACCTTGTCTCGCGGTTCGTGTACCGCGATCGCGCGACAGGGTTCCCGTGGCGCGGCGAGACTGGGCGGCGCTGGGGCGCCCTGCACTGGGGGTGGCTCGTCGGCGTACTCGTCATCGGGTGGCTGCTGCTGCCGTACTACTTCATCTCATCGGGCGTGTACGCAAACTGGCCTGCGGTGACGACGCCAGATCTCATCGCACGGCTCTTCGTCGGCGTCGGCGCGGTGGGTATCTGGGATGAGCTGTTCTTCATCTGCACGGTGTTCGCGGTGATGCTGCGTCACTTCCCGGCGTGGACCGCGAACGCGCTGCAGGCTGTCGTGTTCGTGGCGTTCCTGTGGGAGCTTGGCTACCGGGCCTGGGGCCCGGCGCTGACGATCCCGTTCGCACTCGTGCAGGGATTCATCTTCCTGCGCACCCGATCACTCAGCTACGTGGTCACCGTGCATCTGTTATTCGACGCCGTCGTGTTCGCGGTGCTCGTGCACGCGCACAACCCAGCGCTGTTTAACGTGTTTCCGACGGCGCCGTAGCGCCGCGATCCACCGCTGGGGGTGGCGGCGCCGAGCGGCGCCGAGCGGCGACGCTGCTTAGCGCGCGAGCAGGCCCGCGATGCGCCGCACCGCGAACTCATAGCCCTGGATCCCGGCACCCGTAATCACAAACTCCGCGAGCGGCGAGATGAACGAGTGGTGACGAAACTCCTCGCGCGAGAAGACATTCGAGATGTGGATCTCGGCGAACGGCAACGGTACACCCGCGAGCGCGTCGCGCAGCACCACCGAGGTGTGCGTGAGGCCCGCCGGGTTGATGATGATCGCCGAGCAGTCGTGCCTGGCCTCGTGGATAGCGTCGAGAATCACGCCCTCGTGGTTCGACTGCACTGCGCGCACCTCGATGCCGTACTCCTTCGCGACACGGAACACGAGCCGCTCAATGTCTGTGAGGGTGTCGCTGCCGTAAATCTCAGGCTCGCGGGTGCCGAGCAGGTTGAGGTTTGGGCCGTTCACCAGCAGGATCCGCTTCATCTTCGGCACTCTTTCGCATTTGAAGGATGTTTCGACCATCGTACTCCGGGGGCGGGCGCGCGGCGGGATGCAATTGCGATCCGGCAACCGCACGGCTACCGTTAACAGGTGACTGAACAGCCCGGCAAGACCTTTGACCCATCCACCTTCCGCGACAAGCCCGTCTCATTTGTGCGGCGCAGCGGCCGCATGACCGACTCTCAGGTGCGGGCGTGGGAGGAGTCGCGCGAGGCGTTCCTCATCGAGATTGAGCACGGGCCGGCGGCGACGAGCGTCGCTGCGGGCGTGACCGGCGACCCGGCTGAGATCTTTGGCCGAGACGCAGAACTCATTGTTGAGGTTGGATCGGGGCAGGGACATCAGATCATCGCTGCCGCGACTGCCCACCCCGAGAAGAACTTCCTTGCCGTTGAGGTGTTTCGCGCAGGGCTCGCGCGCACCGTGATCCGCGCGGCCGACGCGGGGCTCACGAACCTGCGCCTCGCAGAGGTGAATGCGCCAGAGCTGCTCGAGCACTATCTGCCCGAGGGCTCGGTCTCGGAGATCTGGGTGTTCTTCCCGGACCCGTGGAAGAAGGCGAAGCATCACAAGCGCCGGCTGATCAGCGCAGACTTCGCGCGGATCGCGCACCGTGCGCTGCAGCCGGGTGGCGTCTTGCGCCTGGGCACCGACTGGCAGAACTACGCCGACCACATGCGCGTGGTCATGGACGAGGCCCCTGGCTTCGAGCGCGACTTCGAAGGGGAGTGGGCTGAGCGCTTTGAGGGCCGCGTGCTCACTGCGTTCGAGAATAAGGGCATCGCCAAGGGCCGCGACATCCGCGACCTCGCCTACCGCCGCATCTAGCGAGCCCCTGCCTGCCCCGCCCCTGCCTGCCCAGCCCAGCCCCGCCCCTGCTTGCCTGCCCACCTGCCCCGCCGCCGACACAGTATGTGTTCGGCGAGGTCATGGCTTTTGTGCTGCAGAAACTGGGCCATCTTGCTGGATTGATACCGACTGAGCGCCAGGGGGGCGGCGGGGCGGAGCTGGATGGCGCGGCAAGGCGCGCCGACGCGACACGCCCGGGTTGCACCATGCCAAACCCTGTGTCAGAATAGACAGGTTCAGTACTCCGTGCATGCGGATCACTGCCAGGTTGTGCATCGCCACTCGACATGTTCGGGGAGGTGGGGCCGCGGGCAGCGAACACAGCCTGCACGCTTCGGCGGCCAGACGATAGTCCGGCCGTTTTCGCGTGCAGAAATTGATAGGTGAACAGAGACCCAGCACAAGACGCCGCGAGGCGTCCGTCTGCCAAGGGCGCTGGTACGCAAGACGTCCAATGCTGTCGGCCACAAGCCGAGAGTAAGACGCAAGTAGAAAGTAGAGATGTCATGGCGGGACAAAAGATCCGCATTCGACTCAAGTCGTATGACCACGAGGTCATTGATAGCTCCGCGCGCAAGATCGTAGATACGGTCACCCGCGCCGGCGCAACCGTGATCGGCCCAGTGCCGCTCCCCACGGAAAAGAACGTGATCGCTGTGATCCGTTCGCCGCACAAGTACAAGGACAGCCGCGAGCACTTTGAAAAGCGCACGCACAAGCGCCTGATCGACATCGTCGATCCCACCCCGAAGGCCGTCGATTCGCTCATGCGTCTCGATCTCCCGGCCGATGTCAACATCGAGATCAAGCTCTAAGGGGGGATCCAGACATGACTGCAGTACGTAATGTGAAGGGTCTCCTGGGCACCAAGCTCGGCATGACTCAGGTATGGGACGAGAACGGCAACGTCGTTCCCGTGACCGTCATCGAGGTGGCACCGAACGTTGTCACACAGATCCGTACCCCCGAGGTCGACGGCTACAGCGCCGTGCAGATCGCCGCGGGTCAGATCGATCCCCGCAAGGTGAACCAGCCCTCCGCTGGTCACTTCGAGAAGGCAGGCGTTACGCCTCGCCGCCACATCACGGAGATCCGCACCTCGGACGCGGCTGACTACAGCCTCGGCCAGGAGCTCACCATCGATGGCGCTTTCGAAGCCGGTCAGCAGATCGACGTCGTAGGCACCTCGAAGGGCAAGGGCTTTGCGGGCGTCATGAAGCGCCACAACTTCGGTGGCGCTCAGGCATCGCACGGTGCGCACCGTAACCACCGTAAGCCTGGCTCCATCGGCGGCGCTGCGACCCCCGGTCGCGTGTTCCGTGGCAAGAAGATGGCCGGCCGCATGGGTGGGGAGCGGGTTACCGTTCAGAACCTCACCGTGCAGGCGATCGACGCAGAGAAGGGCCTCATCCTGGTAAAGGGTGCTGTTCCTGGTGCGCGTGGTCGTCTCGTTTTCGTCCGCAACGCAGTGAAGGGGGCGTAGTTCATGACTACCGCTACCAAGCTCGAGGTTTTCGACGCGAAGGGCAAGAAGGCTGGGTCGGTTGACCTTCCCGAAGCTATCTTCGGCGCAGAGACCAACGTTCCGCTGATCCACCAGGTGGTCACGGCACAGCTTGCAGCTGCCCGTCAGGGTACGCACAAGGTTAAGACCCGTGGCGAGCGCGCGGGCTCCGGCGTCAAGCCGTTCAAGCAGAAGGGCACTGGCCGTGCACGCCAGGGCTCGGTCCGCATGCCGCAGCACCGCGGTGGCGGCATCGTCCACGGGCCCGTGCCCCGCGATTACTCGCAGCGCACCCCCAAGAAGATGATCGCTGCTGCACTCATCGGTGTGCTTTCGGATCGCGTCCGCGCGAACCGCATGCACGTAGTCGAGGGCTTCGGCATCGCCGACAAGCCCAGCACGAAGGCCGCTCGCGAGTTCCTCGCTTCGGTCGCACCGGGCAACCGTGTGCTCGTGATCATCGACCGTGAGGACGAGCTCACCGCTCTCAGCGTTCGGAACCTTCCGAACGTTCACGTGCTGTTCCAGGATCAGCTCAACGCCTACGACGTGATCGTCAGCGACGACCTCGTCTTCACCAAGGCGGCCTTCGACGGCTTCGTCGCCGGTCGCGCCGCTAAGGAGGACACGAAGTGAGCATGAACAAGGCTGCACACGACGTCATCATCCGCCCGATCGTCTCTGAGAAGAGCTACGGTCTCATCGACGCAAACGGTCAGTACACCTTCGAGGTTGCTCCCGGTGCATCGAAGACTGAGATCAAGCTTGCTATCGAGTCGGTGTTCAATGTGAAGGTCGCTTCGATCAACACGCTGAACCGCAAGGGCAAGACCCGCCGCACGAAGTACGGCCTTGGCAAGCGCAAGGACACCAAGCGCGCCATCGTCACGCTGAAGTCGGGCTCCATCGACATCTTCACGGCTGCGCTGTAGAAGGGGCGAAAAGGAACACAACATGGCAATTCGCAAGTACAAGCCGACGACCCCAGGTCGTCGCGGGTCGAGCGTTGCTGATTTCGCTGAGATCACGCGCTCCACGCCTGAAAAGTCGCTGCTGCGTCCGCTCCCGAAGACGGGTGGCCGTAACAACCAGGGACGTATCACGACCCGTCACATCGGTGGTGGCCACAAGCGCCAGTACCGCGTCATCGACTTCCGTCGCAATGACAAGGACGGCGTCAACGCCCGCGTAGCGCACATCGAGTACGATCCGAACCGTACGGCACGCATCGCGCTGCTGCACTTCGAAGACGGCTCGAAGCGTTACATCATCGCTCCGAACAAGCTGAAGCAGGGCGACATCGTCGAGTCTGGCGCGGCCGCGGATATCAAGCCGGGTAACAACCTGCCGCTGAAGAACATCCCGACCGGTACCGTCATTCACGCGATCGAGCTCAAGCCCGGTGGGGGAGCGAAGCTCGCTCGTTCCGCTGGTTCTTCGGTTCGCCTCGTCGCGAAGGATGGCCCTTACGCTCAGCTGCGTCTCCCCTCGGGCGAGATCCGCAACGTTGACGCACGCTGCCGGGCAACCGTCGGCGAGGTCGGCAACGCTGAGCAGTCGAACATCAACTGGGGTAAGGCCGGCCGTATGCGCTGGAAGGGCGTTCGCCCGACCGTGCGTGGTGTCGTCATGAACCCGGTGGATCACCCCCACGGTGGTGGCGAAGGCCGCACCTCGGGTGGCCGTCACCCGGTCAGCCCCTGGGGCCAGAAGGAAGGCCGTACGCGCCGTCCGAACAAGGAAAGCGACAAGCTCATTGTGCGCCGCCGTAACGTCGGCAAGAAGCGCTAGTCGGCAGGTAGGAGAATAGAAGATGCCTCGTAGTCTCAAGAAGGGCCCCTTCGTCGATAACCACCTGCTGAACAAGGTGGTTGTCCAGAACGAAGCTGGCTCCAAGAACGTGATCAAGACCTGGTCGCGCCGCTCGATGATCATCCCCGCAATGCTGGGACACACCATCGCAGTGCACGACGGTCGGAAGCACATCCCCGTATTCGTCACCGAAACCATGGTTGGGCACAAGCTGGGCGAGTTCGCCCCGACTCGTACCTTCCGTGGCCACGTGAAGGACGACAAGAAGGGCCGTCGCCGCTAACGCGGTGGCGAGAGGAGGAAGAGAAATGGTGGAATCGATCGCACGCGTGCGTCATATCCGCATCACCCCCCAGAAGGCCCGTCGTGTCGTTGACCTGGTTCGCGGAAAGAACGTCCAGGAGGCACTCGCCATCCTGAAGTTCGCACCGCAGGCTGCTGCTGAGCCCGTGTTCAAGCTTGTCGCTTCGGCGGTTGCGAACGCACGTGTGAAGGCTGACGCCGAGAACCTGCGTTTCAACGAGGACGAGCTCGTCATTGCGCGCGCATTTGTTGACGAGGGTGCAACGCTCAAGCGTTTCCGCCCCCGTGCACAGGGTCGCGCGTTCCGTATCAACAAGCGGACCAGCCACATCACGGTCGTACTTCAGACCGCAGATGAGCTTGCTGCTGCCAAGAAGGGAGCCTAAGGAATGGGCCAGAAGATTCATCCCTACGGCTTCCGCCTCGGGATTACCACTGACCACGTGTCACGTTGGTTCTCGGACTCGACGAAGAAGGGCCAGCGTTACGCTGACTACCTCGCCGAGGACATCAAGATCCGCCAGCACCTGCAGGTCCAGCTGGACCGCGCCGGTGTCTCGCGTGTCGAGATCGAGCGCACCCGCGACCGTGTCCGCGTGGACATCCACACGGCTCGCCCCGGCATCGTCATTGGCCGCCGTGGAGCAGAGGCTGAGCGCATTCGCGCTGACCTCGAGAAGCTCACCGGCAAGCAGATCCAGCTGAACATCCTCGAGGTCAAGAACCCCGAGGCTGACGCTCAGCTCGTTGCACAGGGCATCGCCGAGCAGCTCGCTGCTCGCGTGGCGTTCCGCCGTGCAATGCGCAAGGGTCTCCAGGGCGCTCAGCGCGCTGGTGCTAAGGGTGTTCGTATCCAGGTCTCCGGCCGCCTTGGCGGCGCCGAGATGAGCCGTTCGGAGTTCTACCGCGAGGGTCGCGTGCCGCTGCACACCCTTCGTGCGAACATCGACTACGGCTTCTACGAGGCAAAGACCACCTTCGGCCGTATCGGCGTGAAGGTCTGGATCTACAAGGGCGACCTCACGAACAAGGAACTTGCTCGTGAGCAGGCCAACCAGAAGCCGTCTCGTGAGCGTGGCGATCGTCGCCGTGCGCCCCGTGGCGCTCAGGCTGAGGCTGCACCCGCTGCAGCAGGAGCGGAGAAGTAACAATGCTGATTCCCCGTCGAGTCAAGTACCGCAAGCAGCATCACCCCGGCCGTAGCGGCCAGGCAAAGGGTGGCACCAAGGTCTCGTTTGGCGAGTTTGGTATCCAGGCCCTCACCCCCGCTTACGTGACGAACCGTCAGATCGAGTCCGCTCGTATCGCGATGACCCGTCACATCAAGCGTGGCGGCAAGGTGTGGATCAACATCTACCCCGACCGTCCGCTCACGAAGAAGCCCGCTGAAACCCGCATGGGTTCCGGTAAGGGCTCGCCCGAGTGGTGGGTTGCCAATGTCAAGCCGGGCCGCGTCCTCTTTGAGGTCGCCGGTGTCGATGAGGAGCTTGCGCGTGAGGCACTTACCCGTGCAATCCACAAGCTGCCCCTCAAGGCCCGCATTATTAAGCGCGAGGAGGGCGACGCGTAATGGCGATCGGAACTAAGGAACTGGCTGTCACGGAGCTTGACAGCTTCGAAAACGAGCGTCTCGCGGAGGAGCTGAAGAAGGCCAAGGCCGAGCTCTTCAACCTGCGTTTCCAGTCGGCCACCGGCCAGCTTGAGAACCACGGGCGTGTACGTCAGGTGAAGCGCGACATTGCTCGCATTTACACCGTGCTCCGTGAGCGCGAGCTCGGCATTCGGGTCACCCCCGTCGCCGAGGCAGCGCCCGCGAAGAAGTCTTCTGCGAAGAAGGCATCCACCAAGAAGACCGAGCAGGCGTCCGACGCCGTCGAGACGAAGGAGGCCTAGGCATGGCTGAGGTCGAGAAGGAACAGCGACCGCATCGCAAGGCGCGCCGTGGCTATGTCGTCAGCGACAAGATGGATAAGACCATCGTCGTCGAGGTCGAAGACCGCGTGAAGCACCCGCTCTACGGCAAGGTGATGCGCCGCTCATCGAAGGTGAAGGCCCACGACGAGCAGAACACCGCCGGCATCGGCGATCTCGTTCTCATCCACGAGACCCGTCCGCTCAGTGCTTCCAAGCACTGGCGCCTGGTCGAGATCCTCGAGAAGGCGAAGTAAGCGCCCGCGCTTACTGACTGAAGGAGTAGCAAGTGATTCAGCAGGAATCCCGACTCAAGGTAGCCGATAACACCGGCGCCAAGGAGTTGCTTACAATCCGTGTCCTCGGGGGCTCAGGGCGTCGCTATGCAGGTCTCGGCGACACCATCGTTGCGACCGTCAAGGACGCAATCCCCGGCGGCAACGTCAAGAAGGGTGAGGTCGTCAAGGCCGTCATCGTTCGTACCCGCAAGTCGACCCGTCGCGTTGACGGTTCGTACATCAGCTTCGACGAGAACGCCGCCGTCATCCTGAAGGCAGACGGGGAGCCTCGCGGCACCCGTATCTTCGGACCGGTCGGTCGTGAGCTTCGCGATAAGAAGTTCATGAAGATCGTCTCGCTCGCACCGGAGGTGATCTAGTCCTATGGCTGCAAAGATCAAGAAGGGTGACCTCGTAGAGGTCATCTCGGGCCCGACCCAGGAGCGCGGTGGCTACCGTGGCAAGCAGGGTACCGTGCTCGAAGTTCTCACCGAGACCGATCGTCTGATCGTCGAAGGTGTGAACTACGTCACCAAGCACGTCCGCGTCGGCCAGTCCGACCGCGGTACGAAGGAGGGTGGCATCGAGACCGTCGAGGCTCCCATCCACGTGTCGAACGTTGCTGTTGTTGACCCCTCGACCAAGAAGCCGACTCGCGTTGGCTTCCGCGTCGAAGAGGTTGAGAAGGACGGCAAGAAGAAGACGGTTCGCGTGCGTTACGCGAAGTCGTCCGGGAAGGACCTCTAATGTCTGAAGCTGCTGTGGCGGCTGGCAAAATCCAGCCTCGCTTGAAGCAGAAGTACCGTGGCGAAATCGTCCCGGCACTCCGTGAAGAGTTCTCCTACGCAAACGTCATGCAGGTTCCCGGTCTCGTGAAGATCGTTGTGAACACTGGCGTTGGCGAGGCGGCTCGCGACAGCAAGGTGATCGAGGGCGCAATTGCTGACCTCGTGAAGATCACCGGCCAGAAGCCGAAGGTCACCCTGGCTCGCAAGTCCATCGCGCAGTTCAAGCTGCGTGAGGGCCAGGCCATTGGCGCACACGTCACGCTTCGTGGCGACCGCGCCTGGGAATTCCTTGACCGTCTGGTGAACCTCGCACTGCCCCGTATCCGCGATTTCCGCGGACTTTCGGACAAGCAGTTCGACGGTGCGGGCAACTACACGTTCGGTTTGACCGAGCAGAGTGTGTTCCACGAGATCGATCAGGATAAGATTGACCGCGTGCGTGGTTTTGACATCACCATTGTCACCACCGCAAAGACCGACGACGAGGGTCGCGCGCTGCTGAAGGCGCTCGGCTTCCCGTTCAAGGCTGACAACTAAATAGTCCAAGCGGATAGGGTGCCCGGGGAACCGGGCACCCCGTTCGCGTGTCACCTAGGTCGCGTTCCGTGTAACGGGGCGTGAAACCAGGCGAAAAAGAAAGAGTCAATCATGACGATGACTGATCCGGTAGCAGACATGCTTACCCGGTTGCGCAACGCAAATAGCGCACATCATGACGACGTTTCGCTTCCCGGCTCAAAGCTGAAGGAGCGGATCGCCGAGATCCTCAAGCGCGAGGGTTACATCAGCGACTGGAAGGTCGAGGCGGCGCGAGTCGGCACGACCCTCACCATGACGCTGAAGTACGGCCCGAACCGCGAGGTCTCGATCGAGGGCCTCAAGCGCGTCTCGAAGCCCGGCCTTCGCGTATACGCAGGCTCGACTGAGATCCCGAGCGTGCTCGGTGGCCTTGGCATCGCGATCCTGTCCACCTCCTCTGGTCTTCTTACTGACCGCGAGGCTGAGCAGAAGGGCGTGGGCGGAGAAGTTCTCGCCTACGTGTGGTAATTCGCTATGTCACGTATTGGAAAGCTTCCCATCGCCGTACCCGGCGGTGTAGATGTCAAGATCGACGGCCAGAAGGTCACGGTCAAGGGTTCGAAGGGCGAGCTCACGCTCGTCGTTGCTGAGCCCATTCGCGTCGCAGTTGAGGACGGCCAGATCCTGGTCTCGCGCCCCAACGACGAGCGTGAATCACGAGCGCTGCACGGGCTTACCCGCACGCTCATCTTCAACAACGTGCTTGGTGTGACCGAGGGCTACAAGAAGTCGCTCGAGGTTGTCGGCACCGGTTACCGCGTGCAGCAGAAGGGCCAGGGCCTCGAGTTCGCGCTCGGCTTCTCGCACCCGGTCGCTTTCGACGCTCCCGAGGGCATCCAGCTCACGGTCGAGGGTTCCACCAAGATCACCGTCAGCGGCATCTCCAAGCAGGCAGTTGGCGAAGCCGCAGCGAACATTCGCAAGCTGAAGAAGCCGGAGCCCTACAAGGGCAAGGGCATTCGCTACGCCGACGAGGTTGTTCGCCGCAAGGCTGGAAAGGCTGGTAAGTAACCATGGCCGCTAACATCACCCGTGCAAAGGGTCGTTCGGCTGCGCGCGTTCGCCGCCACGCCCGCCTGCGCAAGAAGATTGTCGGTACCGAGATGCGCCCGCGTCTCGCAGTCACCCGTTCGGCACGTCACGTATTCGTTCAGGTCATCGACGACTCGAAGGGCCACACTCTGGCCTCAGCGTCGACGATGGAAGCTGATCTGCGTGCGTTCGACGGCGACAAGACCGCTAAGGCCCGCAAGGTTGGCGAGATCGTCGCCGAGCGCGCAAAGGCAGCTGGCGTCGACGCAGTCGTATTCGACCGCGGTGGCAGCAAGTACGCCGGCCGTGTCGCAGCGATCGCCGATGGCGCTCGCGAGGGAGGGCTGACGCTGTGAGCAACGAAACTAAGGAGCAGGAAGTGGCTACTGAAGCACAGACCGAGGCTCCGGCCGCAGAGGTGCAGAACAGTGATCACCGCAACGAGCCCCGTGAGCAGCGTCGCGGTAGCCGCGACCGCGGCACCCGTGGCGAGCGTGGCGGTGGCCGTGAGCGCGTCGAGAGCCAGTTCCTCGAGCGTGTTGTCACCATCAACCGCGTCTCGAAGGTCGTCAAGGGCGGCCGTCGCTTCAGCTTCACCGCGCTTGTCGTGGTCGGCGATGGCAACGGCACCGTAGGCGTCGGCTACGGGAAGGCGAAGGAAGTTCCCCTCGCAATCTCGAAGGGCGTCGAAGAGGCGAAGAAGAACTTCTTCCGCGTGCCTCGCGTCGGCAGCACGATCCCGCACCCGGTGCAGGGCGAGGCCGCAGCCGGCGTCGTTCTCCTCCGTCCGGCAGCAGCAGGTACCGGTGTTATCGCCGGTGGCCCGGTGCGTGCCGTACTCGAGTGCGCTGGCATCCACGACGTCCTGAGCAAGTCGCTCGGTTCGTCGAACACCCTGAACATCGTGCATGCGACTGTTGAGGCACTGCGTCAGCTCGAGGAGCCCCGCTCCGTCGCAGCTCGTCGTGGGCTCGACTTCGACCGCGTCGCTCCGGCTCGCCTCGTGCGCGCTGAGGCGAAGGCCGCGGCCGACGCTGCCGCAAAGGCAAAGGCAGGTGCGTAATGGCTAAGAGCCTGAAGATTACGCAGACGAAGTCCGTGATCAGTGAGAAGCAGAACCAGCGCGACACGCTGCGCAGCCTCGGTCTCCGCAAGATCGGCCAGTCGGTCGTTCGCGAGGACACCCGGGCCAACCGCGGCTACGTTCGTGCGGTTGCTCACCTGGTCCAGGTTGAGGAGATCGACGAATGAGCGAGAACAACGAAGAGCGCGGTTCCGTGCTGAAGGCACACCACCTTCGCCCGGCTCCCGGCTCGAAGACTGCGAAGACCCGTGTGGGTCGCGGTGAGGCATCTAAGGGTAAGACCGCAGGCCGCGGCACCAAGGGCACCAAGGCGCGCTACCAGGTCCGTGCAGGCTTCGAAGGTGGCCAGATGCCACTGCACATGCGCACCCCGAAGCTGCGCGGGTTCAAGAACCCGTTCAAGACTGAGTACCAGGTGGTGAACGTCGCGAAGCTCGAGGAGCTGTACCCGAAGGGTGGCGACGTCACGATCGAGGATCTCGTCGCAAAGGGTGCCGTGCGCAAGAACCAGCCCGTCAAGGTGCTGGGCAACGGTGACCTCAAGGTCAAGCTCTCCGTGCAGGTCGACAAGGTCTCGAGCTCAGCTGAGCAGAAGATCGTCGCTGCAGGCGGAGAAGTGAAGTAACCATTCGAGCTTTGCTCGTCTGAAAGGGGGGTGTGGGAGCCCGAAGGTTCCCACATCTCCCTTTTTCTTGTTTTTCAGCACGCGCCGCCAGTGTAGGCTGGTCTAGTTGCTCCTCGCCGGAAACGTCCGGCGAACTATCCAGGAGGCTAAGTTTTGTTCAGCGCCATTGGACGGATCTTCCGTACCCCCGACCTCCGTCGGAAGATCGTTTTTACGCTCGGAATAGTTGCACTGTTCCGGCTGGGTTCACACATCCCGACCCCGTTTGTTGACTTCAACAACGTGCAGGCGTGTCTCGCATCGAACGCGGGCACCGGCACCGCGGGGCTGTACGACATGGTCAACCTCTTTAGCGGTGGCGCACTCCTGCAGCTCTCGATCTTCGCCCTCGGCATCATGCCGTACATTACGGCGTCGATTATCACTCAGCTTCTTCGCGTAGTGATCCCGCACTTCGAGACTCTCCACAAGGAGGGCCAGGCGGGCCAGGCGAAGCTGACGCAGTACACCCGCTACCTCACGATCGCGCTCGCAATGCTGCAAGCGACGACGCTGATTACTGTCGCGCGTTCCGGTCAGCTCTTCGGCACCCTCTCGAACCAGGCCTGCCAGAACCTGGTTGCGCAGGAGTGGTGGGCGATCCTCATCATGATCATCACGATGACCGCCGGTACCGGCCTCATCATGTGGTTCGGTGAGCTCATCACCGAGCGCGGCGTCGGCAACGGTATGTCGCTGCTCATCTTCACCTCCATCGCAGCTACCTTCCCGAGTGGCCTCTGGGTCATCAAGGAGCAGCGTGGCTGGGAGGTCTTCTTCTTCGTGATCCTCGTGGGCATCGTCGTCATTGGCGCGGTCGTCTTCGTTGAGCAGTCCCAGCGCCGTATCCCGGTGCAGTACGCGAAGCGTGTGGTTGGGCGTCGCACCTACGGCGGCTCGAGCACCTACATCCCGATCAAGGTGAACATGGCGGGCGTGATCCCCGTGATCTTCGCTTCGGCGATCCTGTACCTCCCGATGCTGCTTGCGCAGTTCAACCAGGGCAAGGTTGGCGAAGAGCCTGCCGCCTGGGTGGTCTGGGTTCAGAACAACCTCGTGTACGGCGATCAGCCTCTCTACATGCTGGTGTTCTTCCTCCTGGTGATCGGCTTCACCTTCTTCTACGTGCAGATCACCTTCAACCCTGAAGAGGTCGCCGACAACATGAAGAAGTACTCGGGCTTCGTTCCTGGCATCCGTGCAGGCCGCCCGACCGCCGAGTACCTGAATTATGTGCTGACGCGCATCACCAGCGCCGGCTCGCTCTACCTCGGCGCGATTGCGCTGATGCCGCTGGTGGCACTCTCATTCTTCGGCGCGAACGAGAACTTCCCGTTCGGTGGCGCGTCGATCCTCATTATCGTTGGTGTCGGCCTCGAGACCGTCAAGCAGATTGACGCTCAGCTGCAGCAGCGCCACTACGAAGGACTTCTCAAGTGACAGTAACCCGTCTTCTCATCATCGGCCCTCCCGGCGCGGGCAAGGGAACCCAGGCTGCGAAGATCGCCGCCACCTACGAGATCCCCGCGATCTCGACGGGCGACATCTTCCGCGCAAACATCAAGGGCGGTACCGAGCTCGGCCAGCGCGTCCAGGCGATCATCGAGGCCGGTGAGCTTGTCCCGGACACGCTCACCAACGAGATCGTGCAGGATCGGCTGCAGCAGGCAGACGCGGCATCCGGCTTCCTCCTTGACGGCTACCCCCGCAACGTGGAGCAGGTCGAGGCGCTCGACGGCATGATCGAGGGCGACTCGCTTGACGCTGTCGTGCTGCTCGAGGCTGACACCGATGAGGTCGTGGCCCGCTTGCTCAAGCGTGCAGAGCTCGAGGGTCGCGCTGACGACACCGAGGACGTCATTCGCCACCGGCAGAACGTCTACGCAGAACAGACTGAGCCGCTCATCGAGCTGTTCACCAAGCGCGGCATCCTCGTGAGCGTTGACGGGCTCGGCGGCATCGACGAGGTTGCTGAGCGCATCTCCAGCGCACTCAACGCGCAGCTGGGACGCTAAGTGTCACGACGCGGATTTCTGCGCCGGTCGATCTACAAGTCGCCTGCGCAGCTTCGACTCATGGTCGAGCCTGGCCTCGCAGCCGTTGACGCGCTTGCTGCCATGCGGGCGGCTGTCGGCCCGGGCGTTACGACGCTCGAGCTCGACGCGCTCGCTGAGGCAGCGATTCGCGCCCGCGGGGGAGAGCCGAACTTTATGCTCGAGCCCGGGTACACGCACACGATCTGCGCGAACGTGAACGCCGATGTCGTGCACGCGATCCCTACGGATCGACCGCTCGAACCCGGCGACGTCGTGTCGCTCGACGTTGGCGCGGTCATTGGCGGCTGGCACAGCGATGCGGCGTTCACCGCGGTGATTCCTGATCCTTCGCGCCCCGAACTCACCGAGGCGAACGAGAAGCTCTCGCACGTCACCGAGCAGGCGATGTGGCAGGGCATCGCCCGGCTCGCACGTGCGAAGCACCTCAACGAGGTCGGCGAGTCCGTGCAGGGTTACGTGCGCAAGCACAGCGACTTCGGGGTGCTCGAGGACTACATCGGGCACGGCATCGGCCGGAGCATGCATGAGGATCCGCCGGTGTTCAACGTTCCAGTGCAGCGCCGCGGGCCCGAGGTAAAGCCCGGCCTGGTTGTCGCGATCGAACCGATTATTTCGGCGGGCACGATCGACACGGTCGTGCAGGATGATGACTGGACCGTGACCATTGCGGATGGCTCAATGAGCGCGCAGTGGGAGCACAGCGTTGCCGTGCATGCCGAAGGAATTTGGGTGCTCACCGCGGCGGACGGGGGAGCGGCAGGTCTCGCTCAGTTCGGGATCACACCGGTTCCGATTCCGTAAGCTCGCTGTGTCTGCTCAAGCCGCCGGTCCCCCTTTGGGGCTGGCGGCTTTTGCGTGCCGTCGTGCTTCGCCTACGGTCGTGCTGCTTGCCCGGCGGTGCGCCGCGACCCGGGTGCGCGTCGCGCACGGGGTCGAGCAGAACCGTTGCGGCGTGCGCCGACCCTCGTCAACGAAGACGTTGGTGCACGTCTCCGCGGCGCAGACGCCCCACGCGCAGCGGCCACGCTCTGCGAGCCACTCCGCGACGGCGAACGCCGTCAGCGCGCGATACACCGCGGCGGCTGTCTCCTCTGCGGTAGTCCGGGGGCGCAGGGCCCACCGCCCATTCTCCAGCTGCGTCAGCTCCGTACCTCGCGGCCGCGCTTCCTTGCCCACTATCGCGCCCGGGCTATCGGACGAGGCCATGAGCAGGTTGAGTGCGGTCGCGGCGAGGGTGTTGTCGGTGATCGCGAACACCGCACGAATCTCGGCGACAGCCCGCGCGAGGTCTGCAGAGTCGACTCTGCGTGCGCCGAGTTCGCTGTCACCGTGGGCACTCGCGAGGCCAGCCCACTCGACTGCGGGGTGGGCTGAGTTTGCGAGCGCAACGGCGAAATGTAGCCCGCGCGGGCGTTCGGTGTTGGCAGCCTGTCGAGGCTGTGCGGGGCTCACCGCGAGTTCGCAGTTGCCGACGGGCGAGATTTCGTGCGCATCACACTAGTGTAACGACAAAACGCGAAAAAGGCGTTACGATATTCCCAATGACTACAGTTGCAGACGCCCAGATTGACGTTCTCATCGTTGGGGCGGGCCCGGTGGGGCTGACGCTTGCCTCCCTGCTGAGCCGCGAGAGGTTGAGCGTCCGCGTCCTTGAGGCGCACCCCGGCACATCGATGCACCCCAAGGCGCGCGGAATTTCCGCGCGGTCGATGGAGACGTTCCGGTCGCTCGGACTCGAGGAAGCGGTACGCGCGGCTTCGCTCCCGGGTGAGCACGTGAGATTCTTCCGGGGCGCGAACCTATTGGACCCAAATGCCGAACTCGGTCCACCCCTCTCGGGTGCCGACACCCCGCACACGCCGGCCCCTGGCGCGCTGTGCTCGCAAGACCGGCTTGAGCCGGTACTTCTTGCGGCCGCAACCGCCGCGGGGGCAGATGTGCGCTTCGGGCAGCGTGTCACGTCGCTGTCGCCGGGGCCGAGCGGCGTCGCAGTGCGGGCGCATCCGCGCTCGTCGCCGACCGCGCAGGATGAGCAGTCGCACCACGCGGCGTATGTGGTGGGCTGCGACGGGGCGCGGAGTCTTGTGCGCGCCGCCGTTGGGATCGGCCTTACCGGGGAAACCGGGCTTGCGAGGTTTCTGTCCGTGCGTTTCAGCGCGCCGCTCGGGGAAGCAATGCGCGGGCGCGAGGCGACCTCGTACTTCATTGCTGGTGGAAAAGGCGGCTTTCTGGCCGTCGACAACGACACCGAATGGGTCTATCAGTACCCGGTCGGTGCCGGAGTGGATGTTGGTGCCTTGCGCGCCGACGGTGGGGCCATAACGGAGCTGATTCGCGACGCCGTGGGGGATCCCGAACTACACCTGGAGATCCGCGACACGATGGTGTGGCAAATGGACGCCAGAATCGCAGACACCTACCGCGCGGGGCGGGTGCTGCTCGCCGGTGATGCGGCGCACCAGACACCGCCGACGGGCGGGCACGGCATGAACGTCGGTATCGGCGACGCGGAGACACTCGCGTGGCAGCTCGGCGCGGTGGTGCGCGGCGAAGCGAGCACAGCGCTGCTCGACCGGTATACGGTCGAGCGTCGCCCGGTCGGGGCCGCTGTGATCGAGGTATCGCTCGGGAACAGCACACGTGCGTACGGGATCGATGACGAGCTACTGCTCGGCACCGGGTACCCGCCGTCAAGCCCGCTTGCTCCGGGAGTGTACTCGGCCTCGGCGGAGCTCGGCAGGCGACTGCCGCACGCGTGGCTCGAAGGTCGGGACGCCTCCTCGCTCGACGGGGCCGCTGGCCAGTTTCGCGTGGTCACGGGAGGTGCGGACGCGGAATGGATCGCGGCAATCGCGGCAGCGCCGCTGGCGCTCCCCGTTGGTTATGTCGCGCTCGAGCTTGCTGCGGGCAGCGAGGGTGCTGGGGAGCTCGCGGGCGCTGGGGCTGCGGTGCTTTCCCAGCTTGGCGCGGGCGATGCCCTGCTGGTGCGCCCCGACGGCCACGTTGCCGCCCACTTTCCCGGTGCGGGTGACGTTGGCCGAGCCTCGAACGTGCCTGGCGTTGCCGCGAAGGGTGCCTGGCTCGTGGCTGCGCTCTCGGAATGCCTTGCGGGTCCGGTTTCGCGCGACGCCTAGGCGGCCACGCGTCAGCGAGCGGTGGGCATAGTGCTCTGGGGGCACGCGCGCTGGATCGGCAGGTGTCAGGTGGGGACGGCGGACGGTACGCCCGGCTATGCGAACACGGGAAGCGTCGACCCCAGCGCCCGGAGCTGCTCCCAGCTGTGCAGAAAGCGTGCGCGCAGGGTGGCTGGCGGCCAGTCGCTTGGTCTGAGCTCGCCCGGCAGGAGCGGATCCACGCTCAGCGCCCTGTCGAGCCCCTCGGCGAGCAACAGCGCCGCGGCGGTCGCGGCAACCGGGTCAGAGGTGCGGGGGATCTCAGTACCAGCGAGTACGTTCGCGAGCGGCTCGTAGGCCGCGAGGGTTTCGCCCGCAGGCCATAGCAGCTCGACGATTGCGGTTGTGCTGTGGCGGCCTGGCAGCACGAGGTCGGGCGTCGCGGCGGAGATGAGCCAGCGGTCGACCACCCCGGGCGGGAGATAGTCGAGCAGCCCCTCCCGCAGATCGTGCGGGGTGGCATACAGGCCCGATGCGACTGGTGCCGCACCAAACGCGGTCAGCCCGGCCCTGAGCGCGTCGCGTTCGGGCCTCGCGGACTCCGGAACCGAGAAGGCGTAGAGTCGCCAGTTGCCGTCCCAGGGGTGCGCGCCCGCGTCCTGCGCGAACGCGAAGTCGATCAGCCGAGACTCGGAGCGGCTGCGGCGCAGCGCATCGCTGCTGCGAATGATCCGCCCGGCGCGCCCGCGCCCCTCCTGAACGAGCTCTCCAGCGGCCGCCATGCGGCGGATCGCGAGCCGCACTGTCTGCTCGGGAACCCCGAGCGCGAGTCCAACATCGTAGACGCCCGCGAGCTCGGCTAGACCGGTTTTATCGAAACTGCCCTCGATGATGGTGCGGGCCGAGACGGCGCTGGGCAGCGCGCTCATGCTGCGCCCTCCCAGGGGTAGCCGTGCTTGGTGAAGGCGCGCTCGATCGCTACGCCGCCGCCCTCGACGTCGTCGTTGAAGAGGATGCGGCCCTCGACCGACTCGATACGCAGTTTTCCGCCCTTGCGATACACGCCGCCGACCTGCGCGCGCGTGACAATGCGGGCGTCATCGCCCTCGCGGATGCGGATCTGGGTGTCACTGATCGTGAGTTCGGCTGCCTCGTAGGTGATGAAGAATGCGATGGCGAGCCCAATGAGGGCAAGTACTGCCGGTCTGCCGATGACCATGAGTGGCGCATCGAATGAGCCGAGAAACTTCAGCGCGTCGATGTAGGGGATCGGCCAGGTCGCGATGCGCTGCAGTAGCCACGGGAGCGCGAACCCAAGACCTGCGCCTGCGGCGCCAAGGGTGAGCCAGACGAGTGCTTTGGTGCCGCCGGACATGCGCAGCACTGTTTCGCTTGTGGGCTGCTGGGGTGTATCCACATCGCTCCTTCGGTGTAACTATCGAACTTGACACGATCGTATCACGCTCAATAGGTTTGCTTCCCCCGGCGCGAATCGGCGGGAGAAGGAGTGGCTCATGAGTGACGGCCCCGCCCTGTCGGATCGGATCATCCCGCCCGCGGCGCTCTCGCCGCTGCCAGCGCTGGCGGGCGACGTCCCGCTGCGTTGGCGTCCGCTGCGCCGCAGTGACGCGCGCCGACTGCACGGCCTGCAGACAGCGGCCGGTGAACTCGACCACCCCGCTGATGCTGGAAGCGTCGGCGCGGTGCGCCACGAGTTGCGCGCGCCACGCTTCGACCCCCAACGTGACGGGGTGATTGGGCTCGGGCCAAACGGCAAGGCGCTTGCCGCGGGCTACGCGAGCCTCGGTGAGGAGCCGGAGTCGGCAATGCCTGGCGGCGTGCCGCAGCACCTCGAAGTGGCGCTGTCCGGGGTGGTGCACCCCGACCTGCGGGGGCGAGGCGTCGGTCGCCAGCTGCTCGCCTGGCAGGAGGCCCGCGGGCTTCAGCTCCTCGCGACCTCGCGGAGCACGTTGCCTGGGCTGCTCGCGGTGCACAGCCGTACCGCGTGTGTGGCAGCCACCGCGCTCTACGTGAGCGCCGGGTTTGGATTGGAGCGCTCATGGGCGTCGCTTGCGCGGCAGGTCGAACCGGGGCTCCCCGAGCGCAAGTTGCCGGCGGGGATACGCCTTGTGCCGTTTCGCCTCGGGCATAGCGAGGCGGTGCGGATCGCATTGAACGAAGCCTTTCGGGACCACTGGGGCTTTGCCCCGATTGGTCGCACGGAGTGGCGTAGGCAGAGCGCGGTCGGCGGGTTCGCTCCGCGCCTCTCGGTTCTCGCCGTCGAGGGCGGTGGCGCCACGCACGAGCCGCTTCGCGTCGCTGCGTTCGCGCTCACGGAGCTGCACCGGAGCGAGTGGCGATTGCGTGGCGAGCGCTTTGGATACCTGGCGACGATCGGCGTGGTTCGCCGGTGGCGTGGCGCGGGGCTGTCGACCGCCGTGATTGCTCGGGCACTGCGCGCGTACCGGCGCAGGGGGTTGGCGAGCGCAGTGCTCGACGTTGATGCCGCGAACCCGAGCGGTGCGCTCGCGATGTACGAGCGGCTGGGCTTTCGTGAGCGGGACCGGACGGTGACGTACGCGAAGCGTTACTGAACGGGGCCTCGGCGAGTGGGTGGCCTGCTGTCGGAGAAGTCCTCGTCCAGGCGAACAGCGCCAACGCCCTGGCCGGCGAGCACGTCGCCGGGGTTGAGCGCGTTGCAGTCGTTGAGCGAGAGACAGCCGCAGCCGATGCACGCGGCGAGCTCAGCCTGCAGCGCATCGAGCCGACGGCGCCGCTCATCGAGGAGCGCGGTCCAGCGCTGGGAAATGCGCTTCCAGTCGCGCTTCGACGGCATCCGATCCGGAGGTAGCTGTGCAAACACTTCGGCCACCTCGGTGAGTGGGATCCCCAGACGCTTGGCGTAGTTGATGATCGAGAGTCGCCGGAGGACGTGCCTGGGGTAGCGCCGCTGGTTGCCCGCCGTGCGAATCGACGCGATGAGGCCCTCCTGCTCGTAGAAGCGGACGGCGGAGGTGGCGATGCCGACCCGCTCGGCGACCTCGCCCACGCTGAGCAGGTCGGTCGGTGTTTTGCGTTCGAGCATTCTGGCCTCGCTTGACTTCAAGTGCACTTGAAGTTTTAGTGTAGCTCGTGTGACTACATCCAGCCCCAACACCAGTTCGATCCCCATTGCCGCCGCCGCAGCGAACCATCCCCGAGAGCGACTCTTCTCCCGCGGCCACTCCGCCACCGTGGCCGTCCTCGCGGGTGGAACGGTGCTCTACGCGATGAACCTCTACTTCACGGCGGCGCTCCTGCCGTCGATCGTCGCTGACGTCGGCGGCGCACACCTGTTCGCCTGGGTGGCGACGGGCTTCCTCGTCGCCGCTGTCGTCTCGTCGATGCTGGTAGCCCGCGCTATCGCCGGGCTCGGGGCCCGCGGAGCCTACCTGCTAGGCTTCGGCGGATTCGCGCTCGGCTCCGCAGCGGCAGCGCTCAGCAGCGGCATGGAGCTATTTGTCGCGAGCCGGGTGCTGCAGGGAATGGGTGGCGGCCTGCTGGCCGGACTCGGGTTTGCGGTGATCCGATCGGCGCTCCCGCGCGCGCTGTGGCTGAAAGCCTCGGCGCTCGTGTCGGCAATGTGGGGGATCGGGGCCCTCGTCGGGCCAAGCCTTGGCGGCATCTTCGCCGAGTTGCAGGCGTGGCGATCAGCGTACGGCGCGCTCGCGGCGATTGCAGTCGTGCTCGGTTTCGTGGCGCTCAAGGCCCTCCCGCGCAAGGGGCAGCACACAGCCGCGGTAGAGCCCCTGCCATACCTGTCGCTCATGGCACTCGTGCTCGCGGCGGCG
>NZ_JBLUNZ020000068.1:0-51114 GCF_048061935.2 Leucobacter sp. BZR 635
GCTTCAGCCTGGCATCAGTGCTGGCACCGCTCGGCCACGATGCGACGGCGATCGTGGTCGGAGTGCTGTTCATCGGACTGTTTCTGCTCGCCGAGGCGCGGGGGCGGCACACCGTGCTGCCGCGCATGACGTTCGAGCGCGGAAACCCACTCAAGTGGGTCTACCTCCTGCTCGCAACGCTGTGCGCCGGCGTCATGATCGAGACCTACGTCCCCCTGTTCGGGCAACAGCTTGGTGGCCTCTCCCCGGTGTGGGCCGGGTTTCTCGGGGCAGCGCTGTCGCTCGGCTGGACCGCGTCGCAGATCGTCAGCGTGAGATTTGGTCCGAAGACGTCGCGGGCGGTGATGGTGGTGTCGCCGATCCTCCTTGCCGCGGCGCTGGCCGCGTATGGGATCCTGCAGCACGAGGACGCAGGCGCGGGGCGCATCGTGCTGTGGATCGTGGCGCTGGCGCTTGCCGGCACGGCGATTGGTGCCGCCTTCCCGCACCTGAGCGTGCGCGCGATGGGCGCGACCGAGGAACAAGCCGAGGGGGAGAAGGCGGCCGCGGCGCTGAGCACGACGCAGCTTATCGCCTACGCGCTGGTGTCGGCGCTCCTCGGGGTCTTCAGTACGAGTGGGAGCGGAGACCCCGCGGGAATGGCCCAGGGTGTCGCCTTCGGGATCGCCGCAATCACCGGCGTGGGCCTGCTTCCGGGCCTCATGCTGCTCGTCTCGTCTCGCCGTAGTGCGGCCGTGAGCGCGAGTTCCACCTTGCCTGAGAGTTGAAGCCACCGGCGCGTCGCCGCCTACCCACGCGGTAGGGTGGACAAGGCGGGCATTCCGGGATAGGATTGCTCGTTGGTGCTTTGTGCCTGCTTTTGCGTTCGCGAAAACAGGGGGGAAGCATTCGCAAGACCGGTGAATCAACACGAGCGACAGTGAGGCTATGGCGAAGAAAGACGGCGTCATCGAGATCGAGGGCCAAGTAGCTGAAGCACTCCCGAACGCACAGTTCAGGGTAGAGCTTACGAACGGCCACAAGGTGCTCGCGCATATCTCGGGGAAAATGCGTCAGCACTACATCCGCATCCTTCCAGGGGACCGCGTGATCGTGGAACTGACCCCGTACGATCTGACCCGCGGTCGCATCGTCTACCGTTACAAGTAGACCTGCGTTCACGTCCACCGGAAAGTAACGGCTCACGGCATCCCGTGGGTACGAGGACAGCGAACCCGCTAAAGGAAAAACAATGAAGGTCAACCCCAGCGTTAAGCCCATCTGCGATCACTGCAAGGTGATCCGCCGCCACGGCCGCGTCATGGTGATCTGCAAGAGCAACCCGCGTCACAAGCAGCGCCAGGGCTAAACACCCTGACCTGCAGCTCGCAGATCAACGTTTTACAACTGAAATCGCGCATCGAAGAACCTTCCGCATCACGCTGGAAGGGGACACCTTGGGTCGGAGGCCTAATCCCACGATGCGCACCACACCTCCACTAATCCGCAAGGAGAGCCAGACATGGCACGTATTGCAGGCGTAGACATCCCGCGCGAAAAGCGCGTAGAGATCGCGCTCACCTACATCTATGGCGTTGGACGCACGAGCGCGCTGAAGACGCTCGAAGCGACCGGCATCGACGGGAACACCCGTGTTCGCGACCTGAGCGACGAGCAGCTCGTTCAGCTCCGTGACCACGTTGAGGGCAACTTCAAGGTAGAGGGTGACCTCCGCCGCGAGGTCCAGGCCGACATCCGCCGCAAGGTTGAGATCGGTAGCTACCAGGGAATTCGCCACCGCCGGGGCATGCCTGTGCATGGTCAGCGCACCAAGACGAACGCTCGTACCCGCAAGGGCCCGAAGCGCACCGTCGCCGGTAAGAAGAAGTAACACCGGTTCACACCGACCATTCACACATAGCTTTCAGGAGAATACTCAATGGCTGCACCCAAGTCGGCAGCGCGCAAGCCGCGTCGCAAAGACAAGAAGAACATCGCAGTGGGCCACGCCCACATCAAGTCGACCTTCAATAACACGATCATCTCTATCACCGACACCACCGGTGCTGTGCTCACCTGGGCATCGTCGGGTGGCGTTGGCTTCAAGGGCTCGCGTAAGTCGACCCCGTTCGCCGCGCAGCTCGCTGCCGAGTCTGTTGCCCGCAAGGCACAGGAGCACGGCATGAAGAAGGTTGACGTCTTCGTGAAGGGCCCCGGCTCGGGCCGCGAGACCGCGATCCGTTCGCTTCAGGCCGCTGGCCTCGAGGTTGGCTCGATCAACGACGTTACCCCGCAGACCCACAACGGCTGCCGCCCGCCCAAGCGCCGCCGCGTCTAAGCGCCTCTGTCGCGCCGGCTTCGGTCGGCGCGACACCGGCTCGCCCGCTAGGCGAGCTGGGTACGTTCCCATCACCCTCTTTACCGCAGAGTCATATAGCGGACTCCAGCGAAAGGAACTCATACAGTGCTCATTGCACAGCGCCCCACTCTGACCGAAGATTCAATCTCCGAGTACCGCTCACGTTTCACGATCGAGCCCCTCGAGCCTGGCTTTGGTTACACGCTTGGTAACTCACTTCGTCGTACGCTGCTCTCCTCGATTCCCGGAGCCGCTGTCACCAGCGTCCGCTTCGAGGGCGTGGCTCACGAGTTCACGACGATCCCCGGTGTCACAGAAGACGTCACCGAGATCATCCTGAACATCAAGGGCCTCGTTGTATCGAGCGAGCACGACGAGCCGATCACCGCGTACCTTCGCAAGACCGGGGCAGGCGAAGTCACCGCCGCCGACATCTCAGCGCCTGCTGGCGTCGAGGTGCACAACCCCGAGCTGGTCATCGCGACCCTTGGCGACGACGCACAGTTCGAGCTTGAGCTCACCATTGAGCGCGGCCGTGGCTACGTTTCTGCAGCGCAGAACCGTAACGACGACGCAGAGGTTGGCCGTATCCCGGTCGACTCGATCTACTCACCCGTGCTCAAGGTGACCTACCGTGTCGAGGCAACTCGTGCCGGTGAGCGCACTGACTTCGACCGCCTCGTGGTCGACGTCGAGTCGAAGCCCGCAATCAGCCCCCGCGACGCAATCGCGTCGGCTGGCTCGACCCTGGTCGAGCTGTTCGGGCTGGCACGCGAGCTGAACACTGCCGCTGAGGGCGTCGAGATCGGCCCCGCGCCGGTTGAGGTTGTTGCCGAGGGCGAGCTTTCGATCCCGATCGAAGATCTCGACCTTTCGGTGCGCAGCTACAACTGCCTCAAGCGCGAGGGCATCAACTCCGTGAGCGAACTTGTTGCGCTCTCGGAGGCACAGCTCATGAACATTCGTAACTTCGGTCAGAAGTCCGTCTTCGAGGTGCGCGACAAGCTTGCCGAGATGGGCCTCTCGCTCAAGGACGCGGTTCCCGGTTTTGACGGGGCCAACTTCTACAGCTACGAAGACGACGTTAACTAACGATCCGGCTCTTTAGCTGATCGAACACACACAGGAGTACACACATGCCTAAGCCCACCAAGGGCGCCCGCCTCGGAGGCGGTCCCGCTCACGAGCGCCTGATGCTCAACCAGCTGGCTTCGCAGCTCTTCGAGCACAAGCGCATCCAGACCACAGAGACCAAGGCCAAGCGCCTGCAGCCGCTCGCAGAGCGCCTCGTCACCTTCGCGAAGCGCGGTGACCTGCACTCGCGTCGCCGCGTCATGCGTCGTGTCCTCGACAAGTCGGTTGTGCACGAGCTCTTCACCGAGATCGCACCCCTCGTCGAGAACCGCGATGGCGGCTACACCCGCATCGTGAAGACCGGCTACCGCAAGGGCGACCGCGCCCCGATGGCAGTCATCGAGCTCGTTCTCGAGCCCGTACAGCCCAAGGCAAAGAAGGCCGCTGAGAAGCCGGCTGAGCCCAAGGCTGAGGTCGTCGAAGAGACCGTGGCAGTCGAGGAGACCGCAGCAGTTGAGGAGACCGTAGAGGTCGCCGAGACCGAGGCTCCCGCGGAGGAGAAGGCCGAATAGGTTTTCCCCTCTTCCGAGAGTACGCACAGCGCCCCGTGGCTTCGGCCCGGGGCGCTTTTGCGTGCTCTTGGCGTTGCGCGTGTCCGCTTGGCGCTGCGCTTTTCCGCTCGGCGCTGCGCTCTGCCGTTCGGCGCTGCAGCCGTACTGTCGGCGCTGCAGCCGTGCTCGCGCGCGACTCCCCGATGCACCCCGCCGCATCCTGAAGTCCCCGATTAAACCATTCCGCCCCGTTTTCGCCCCTCGCAAGGGTCGGTCTGAATTAATGGGGGCGGGGAGGATGCCAGGGGCAGGGGCAGGGGCAGGGGCAGGTGCGCGCGAGAGAACGGGCGCACGCCGGTGGTGATGGTGGCGGGCCGAGGAGCCCGGCGGGCGCTTAGCGGCGGCCTACCGCCCAGCCAGTGGCCTCGCCGGGGGTGAGGAGCTCATCAAGCGCCTTCCGGACCGCACCCGCGTACACCATGCCGCCCTCGGGGCCGGGGTGGATGCCGTCCTCTGCAAGGTACTCAGGGGTGTCGCCGACAGCCTCATCCCACTTCGCAAGCGTGACGCTGCGATGCGTGCTCGCGAAGCCGGTGAGCGTCTCGTTGACCTCGGGGATCCAATCCCGCTCAGCGTGCGCATCGACGAGCACCAGCGCGCGCGCGCCAACGGCCTCCTGCAGCGCCGAGAGCGCCTCTGGCTCCACCGGGCCGTTGGTGCCAAGGCCAACGACGACGACCTCGCGCAGCGTGCCCTGTGCAGCCATGTCAGAGAGAATGTCGACGCCTGCCCACAGTCCGCGAGACACCGCAGCATCTACCTCGATGCCCGGAAACGCCTCGGTGAGTTCTGGGTAGCTCGCGAGCATGACCGAGTCGCCTACGGCAGTGATGTCGCGGCCCTCGATCTTCACCGGGGCAGGCGCGGGTTTCTTCCCGGTCGCGGTGCCCTTTCCGGCATCGGTTCCCTTCGCATCACTACCCTTGGCATCGCCGCCCTGAGCATCAGTGCCCTTCGAGTCGCCGCTCTTCCCGGCGTCAGCATCCTTGGCGTCGCCGCTCTTGGGCGCGGCGCCCTTTCCAGCATCGCTGGCCTTGTCGTCGTTGCCCTTGTCGTCGCTGCCCTTGTCGTCGTTGCCCTTGTCTACGCCGCTCGGAACGTCGGTGCTCTTTGGGTCGCTGCCCGATCCCAATCCCGATCCTGAATCTGCGCCGCCACCACCCTCGCCGTCAGCGGCAGGCTTCGCGCGGTCTGCCTCAAGCATCTTTTGCCCGCGCAAGATCGACTCTGCAGATGACGTCTGCTGCGGGGCAATCGCGACGGCGACGCCGGTGAGCGGGAACGTGACCGCAATCACCGCTGCGAGCCCGATCGAGATCTTCTTCCGGCGCGGAGTGTAGCTGCGCGGGCTAAACCAGCGAATGAGCGCGCCTCGCAGGCCAACCCTGCGCACGGGCTGCTCGACGAAGCGGTAGGAGAGCGCCGAGAAGAGGATCGTGAGGGTCAGAGTGATTACTGGAACGAGCCAGCTCTTCCCGAACCCGGCTGCGGTCGCGATGCTTGTGACGATGACGAGCAGCGGCCAGTGCCAGAGATAGATGCCGTAGGAGCGCTCACCGATCCAGCGCAGTGGCGTGACGTCGAGTGCCCGTCCCACGATCGCGCCCTCGCGCGTGATCGCCCAGACCACGGCGAGTGCCGCGATGGTGGCCAGCTGGAAACCTCCGATGAAGCTCTCCTGGCTGGCCTCCTTCAAGAAGATCGCCAGCGCGCCGAGCACGGCGAAACCGAGCAGCGCGACCACGAGCGACGCGGCTTGGCCAGCCTTGCCGAGTGCGCGCTGGCTTGCCCGCGAGAGCACGACGGCCATCGCTGCTCCGAGGAACAGCCCAAAGCTGTGCGAATCAGAGCCAAAGTAGATGCGGGTTGGATCTGCACCGGTGTGCGCCAGCTGCGCCATCAAGAATGCTGATCCAAGGCCGAGCGCCGCCAGCGGGATCGCCCAGGTCAACCGTGACCTGAGCCTGAAGACGAGAATCGCGATGATCGGCAAAACAATATAGAACTGCTCTTCAAGCGCGAGCGACCAGAAGTTTCTGAAGAGCTCGGGGGCGTCCCGCGCGAAGTAATCCGAGCCGTTCGCGATGAACACCCAGTTGCTGACGAAGAAGACAGCGCCCGCAATCTGCTGGGCGACTCCGACGAGCAGGTCGCGGCTGGCCGCAAGCGCAAGCGACGTGCTCACCAGCACCACGAGGGCGACGGCGGGCAGCAGCCTGCGTGCGCGGCGACGCCAGAACGCGAGCAGATCGATCCTGCCCGTCGACTCAAGTTCGCGCAGCAGCAGCGAGGTGATGAGGAATCCGCTCATCACAAAGAACACGTCGACGCCGAGGAATCCGCCGGGGAGTGCCTTCGGGAACAGGTGGTAGACGAGAACCATTCCGACCGCGATTGCCCGCAGCCCGTCGAGTCCACCGAACCGGCCGCCCCGCGAGTTCACGGGCTGGCCAGTTGGGCGAAACGGACGAACAGACACCCGAAGATGGTACCCCGGATCCGCTCCCGGGGTGGCCACGCCGAATGCCTGAGGCGCTGCGGCGCGCTCCGTTGGCTCCCATCCTTCTCTCTTCTCTATGACCCGCGCGCGTTGGCGCGGAGAGTTCTGGCACACTGGTGTGCGTGGAAACCACCCGGCTGCGACTCGACATCGCCTACGACGGCACAGACTTCTCAGGCTGGGCCGTGCAGCCAGGCCTGCGCACCGTGCAGGGCGAGATCGAGGCCGCCATTGCGGTGCTGCTGCGCACCGCGCCCAACGAGGTGCGGCTCACCGTCGGCGGGCGCACCGACGCCGGCGTGCACGCGCGCGGTCAGGTCGCGCACGTCGACCTCACTCCAGAGCAGTTCGCGAGGTGGAGCGCTTCGCAGCGGCGCGGCCCCGGCAAGACCAGTGCGCAGAACCACGCGCCAACCGACGCGCAGACCGTCGCGCAGACCGATGTAACATGCGACCACGACCACGACCACGACGGCGACCGGGACCTCGACGCGGCGCGGAACGACGAGGTTTCACGCATCATGACCCGCAGGCTGAACGGCGTACTGCAGCGATCCGCGGGCGACATCGCGATCCATCGCGTTGCGATCGCGCCGGCCGGCTTCGACGCCCGCTTCTCGGCGGTCAAGCGCCGCTACGAGTACCGCCTGCGGCCCGAGAATGCGCCGCGAGATCCGCTCACCGCGCGATTCACCGCCGATGTGCCGCGTATTTTGCACCTCGAAACCATGCAGCAGGTGTCGGCAGACCTGCTCGGGCTGCAGGACTTCACGACCTTCTGTAAAGCGCGCGAGGGGGCAACTGCGGTACGCGAGCTGCTCGCCTTCGAGTGGCGCGAGGCCGCCGACGGCGCATACGCGGCGCGGATCGAAGCCGACGCGTTCTGTCACTCGATGGTGCGAGCGCTCGTAGGATCGGTCGTTGCCGTCGGGCATGGCCGTCTGAGCGCGGGGGAGCTGCTCGAGCTGCGCGACGCCAGGGAACGCACCAGCCGCTTCACCGTGATGCCCGCGCATGGGCTCTCGCTCGAGGAAATTGGCTACCCGCCGGCCGAGGGTCTCGCCGCGCGCGCGGAGCAGACGCGGGCTCGCCGCGATCCGCTCGACGACTGAGCAGCCGCGCGGGAGAGCGCGGCGCTGTTCTGTGCTAAAGTTGATCGTTGGTGCGCAAGCACCCGAATTGTTGAGCCCTCCACCGCACAGGAACTCGCGCAGCGCAGCTGCCTGGGACCTCGCACGGAGTGGGATTCAAGAACTCCTCCATTTCGACAGAAAGCAGCACGACAGTGACTCGCACATATTCGCCGAAGGCAGCTGACCAGAAGCACGACTGGATCGTCATCGACGCAGCAGACGTGGTTCTCGGCCGCCTCGCATCGCACGCAGCAGCCCTGCTCCGTGGCAAGCACAAGACCACCTTCGCACCGCACATGGACATGGGCGACTACGTCGTCATTGTCAACGCGGACAAGGTTGTGCTGACCGGCAACAAGGCAGCTCAGAAGAAAGCTTACCGCCACTCAGGTTACCCGGGCGGCCTCCGTTCGGTCACCTACACCGAGCTCCTCACGAAGAACCCGGAGCGCGCTGTTGAGAAGGCGATCCGCGGCATGCTTCCGAAGAACTCGCTCGGTGCAGACCTGTTCCGCAAGCTCAAGGTGTACGCAGGCCCGGAGCACCCCCACGCTGCCCAGCAGCCGACCCCTTACACCTTTGGCCAGGTTGCGCAGTAACGCGCTAGAGACACCAGAAGAGAGACTTTAACGTGACTGAAGAGCAGACCGTGGCCACTGAGAGCTACACCACCGAGACCCCTGCATCGCAGGCAACCGCAGCGGCTCCGCGCCCCGCGCTCACCGTTCCCGGTGCAGCAGTGGGCCGTCGCAAGCAGGCTGTCGCCCGCGTGCGTCTCATCCCCGGCGAGGGCAAGATGACCGTTAACGGTCGTGAGTTCGCCGAGTACTTCCCGAACAAGCTGCACCAGCAGCTCATCACCGATCCGTTCACCGTTCTTGAGCTCGGTGGCGCATACGACCTCATCGCGACGATCGACGGCGGTGGCCCCTCGGGTCAGGCCGGCGCACTCCGCCTCGCTGTTGCTCGCGCGCTCAACGAGATCGACGCAGAGCACAACCGTGCAACGCTGAAGAAGGCTGGCTTCCTGAGCCGCGACGCTCGCATCAAGGAGCGCAAGAAGGCTGGACTCAAGAAGGCCCGTAAGGCGCCTCAGTACTCGAAGCGCTAAACAGGAGCGAATTCCCTATGGGACGCCTGTTTGGCACCGATGGGGTGCGAGGCTTGGCCGGCGTGGATATCACTGCCGACCTCGCCCTCGCCCTCGCGCACGCAGCGGCTCTCGTACTCGGGCGTAATGCCCGAGGCGAGAGCCGTCGCGCTACCGCGATCGTCGCACGCGATCCGCGAGTTTCTGGCGAGTTCATCTCGGCTGCTGTGTCAGCCGGGCTCGCCGCAGCCGGCGTCGACGTGCTCGACGCGGGCGTCATCCCGACCCCGGCAGCCGCGTATCTGGTCGCCGACACCGGAGCCGATTTCGGCGTCATGGTGTCCGCCTCCCACAACCCGGCCCCCGACAACGGGATCAAGTTCTTTGCAGAGGGCGGCCGCAAGCTTCCCGACGACGTCGAAGACGCTATTGCGGCGGCTATGAGCCTGCCGCCGATCGCGGTCACCGGCAAAGAGGTCGGTCGCATCCGACGCTTCGCTGATGCAGAGGATCGGTACCTCGTGCACCTGCTCGGCACGCTCGAGGGAACGAGCCTCGCGGGCCTCACCGTGGTGCTCGACTGCGCCCACGGCGCTGCTTCCGGCATCTCGCCTGACGCGTTTACCGCGGCCGGGGCAAAGATTGTCGTGATCGGTAATGACCCCGACGGCATGAATATCAACGACGGAGTGGGCTCGACCTACCTTGACCCGCTGAAGGCTGCCGTGCTTGAGCACGGGGCCGACCTCGGTATCGCCCACGACGGTGACGCTGACCGCTGCCTCGCGGTCGACAACGCTGGCGCCGAGATCGACGGCGACCAGATCATGGCGATCCTCGCGCTCTCCATGGAGAGCCGCGGCAAGCTTGATAAGAACACGCTCGTTGCGACGGTCATGTCGAACCTCGGTCTCATGCTCGCGATGTCAGACAACGGCATCGACGTCATTCAGACCGGCGTCGGCGACCGGTACGTGCTCGAGGAGATCAACGCGCACGGCTACTCGCTGGGCGGCGAGCAGTCCGGACACGTCATCATGAGCGAGTTCGCTACGACTGGCGACGGGATCCTCACGGGTCTCCACATTGCTGCCGAGGTTGTGCGCACTGGTAAGCCGCTGTCGGAGCTGTCGAAGTGTATGAAGGTGTACCCGCAGGTACTCGTGAACGTGCGCGGTGTGGATCGCACCCGCGCCAACAGCGACGAGGTCGTGCAGCAGGCCGTGCGCCAGGTCGAGGAACTCCTCGCAGGTGAGGGCCGTGTACTGCTTCGCCCGTCGGGCACCGAGCCCGTCGTGCGCGTCATGGTCGAGGCCGGCGAGGTCGAGCAGGCGCAACAGCTTGCCGATGATCTTGCAGCAGTAGTGAAGGAACGGCTGGCGGTCTAGTACTGCGTGCCTGCTGCGTTCCTGCACCAGCCCGGGTCCCACCTAGTGGGGCCCGGGTTTTTCGCTTTCCCCCGCGCCGCGCCCGCTCTGCCCACCCTCACCTCGCTGAGATCATGCCCTTGAGGGCTCGTCTGGCTGATGGGATGCACCCGAGCGATCAGCTCGGGCGCGCGTCAGCTTGCTGTTTCCGATGAGGTCTGGCTCGCTGAAGGCCTTGCAGTTCTCATCGATGTAGCTTTTGCAGCTTCGCGATTCGTAAGCCGCCGCAAGAGTTACTCCGGGTAGACGAAAGTGCTGCACCTCAGCCGCAGGAATCACCTTGTCATCAGTGTTTCAATGCTTCGGTGGAATGGCATTCGTTGCCTGCACGGTCTATAGCCGGCCTGACGCATGTGAGCGACATAGACGTGTATTGCTGAGAACGAGGCTCTTCGCTCGATCCCCGGCCATCGACCAATGCCGTGTATGGCTCCATAGTGCATGGGCGCTGTGTCGGTCGGCTACTCAAGAGGTTGCGGGAAAGCTTGTGAGCAGGTCAGCCTCGGTCGCCCAGCAGAGTGCGGCCGAGTTGTGAGCGCTCGCTGCTGGCAGCTAACTGCGGCACCGACCGAGTCTTGGACGTAACGCCTAGCAAACTCCGAACCGGATACTTCCTAAGGAAGCTATATCCGGCTTCCTGCTTTCCTTGAAAGTGCGAAGCGATCACCGGAGCTTCAGCGACCATCGCAGGTGGGAAGTTGGTTTGTTCTTGTGAATTGAGGTGACAATTCATTGCGGAGATTTCGTTGAAGTAAAGCGATTGCGCGCCAGTTAACTTCGTCAACCTGCAAATGTCTCTTGACTTGATCATAGATACTCTGCAAGATATACATCAAGGAATATCTCAAAGTCGACTTTCCTGCGATCTGATTGGAGATCAAGTGAACAGCTCAATGAGGAGCACAGCAGCACCGAAAATTGAACTCATCGACGTGGACGTCCGCTTCGAAGTTGGAGCAAGCGTCGTCACGGCCCTTGAGGGATACACACTAGACATCGCAGAAGGCGAGTTCGTCGCCGTTCTGGGGCCGAGCGGGTGTGGCAAGTCAACGTCGCTCAACCTGCTGGCGGGGTTCGATCGCGCGACGGGCGGGCGGGTGCTGCTCAACGGCAAGACCGTCGCAAAACCGGGGCCCGATCGCGGAGTTGTGTTCCAGAACGCCAACCTGCTGCCCTGGCTAAACGTGTGGGAGAACGTTGTGTTTGGCCCGAAAGTCAAAGGCGTTGCGGAGCGCGACTACAGCGAACGCGCGCGAGAGATGCTCTCGCTTGTGAAACTCGACGGGTTCGAGAAGCATCTTCCAGGCCAGCTTTCCGGTGGGATGCAGCAGCGAGCTTCCATTGCTCGCGCGCTCATCAACGACCCGGATGTTCTCCTGATGGACGAGCCGTTCGGTGCACTTGATGCCCAAACCAGGATCAGTATGCAGGAACTCCTGCTCCAGATTTGGGAGCAGGACAAGCGCACTGTCATGTTCATCACCCACGACATCGACGAGGCTCTTCTACTCGCTGACCGGGTAGTGATCATGACGGGCAGGCCAGGGAAGATTCGTGAACAGATCACCGTCGACTTTCCGCGGCCACGCAATTATCAGGTCACGGCGCTACCAGCGTTCCAAGAACTCAAGCAGCGGTTACTCACGCTACTCCAGCACTAATCCACCTCAACACACGAAGAAGTGTGCAACACAGGGAGAAAAATGAAAATTCGAAACGGCGCAACGATTGCGGCGGCAGCAATTGCAGTACTGGCATTCACATCCTGCAGCTCGGGTACCGAAGCTGAGAGCGGTGGGGGCTCGAGCGACAAAGTCGTGATCAAGGCCGCTTGGGTTCCAACCGTGCACTCTACACACTGGGCAGTCACGAACCAGTTCATCGAGGACGAGAACGTGCAGATCAAGCTCAGTCCGTTCAAGACCAACAACGAAATGATGGTTGCGATGCAGGGCAATTCCATTGACATGATGCCGATGGGATACAACAACACGATCTCCGCACTCGACCGTGGCGATGTGAACTATAAGTACGTGGCTGGGATATCTGAAGGAGGCACGAGGATCCTCGTGCGAAACGGTGTCGACATCGATTCCTGGGAAGATGTGAGGGGCAAAACTGTAGGAACGGCGCAGGGATCAACTCAGTACCAGCAGTTGGTCCTTGCAGCCCAGAGCCACGGAATTGACATCGAGCAGGATACTGACTTCGTAAATATCGGCAGTGCGCCGGACATGGTGCTCGCGCTCATGAACGGGGACGTAGACGTGGTGAGTATCTGGGAGCCGTCCGCGTCCGAAGCTATTGCCCGCGAATTTGGACACGAAGTCCCCGCAATTTCCGACACGTTCTATGATGACGCGTGGCGCGTCAACAGTGGGCTTGCGGTCTCAAACAAGTTCATTGAAGAGCACCCGAAAGCCGTTGAATCCGTCCTTGCGGCGTTTGAAAAGGCGAAAGACAAGGTGAACTCTGACAAGGAATTTTGGGTGGATGAGTTTATGAAGCTTTCGAGCTCAGACCCCGATATCCTCAAGCGCGCTATCGAAAACGTTAGCGCTGTCTCAGCAGTGGATCCCGGCGACGTCAAAGCGATCGCGAAGTCGCTGCACGGTATCGGAATTGTAAGCGAGGACTACTCTGACCGCCTCGATGACTACTTTGTCGGTGGGGGTAATCAGTAGCGATGGGGAGTGCAGTAACAACAGGTACACGAGCCAACGTCGTCGTCGGACCTGGCCAGACGCAGGATCCCAACGCCGCTACATCGCGGCCTAGGCCACGACTCACCCAGAGTGATTCACTTTACGTGCTCGGCCCTGTCATCTTCTTGAGTGTTTGGGAGATTGTCGGCCGGCTGCGCGTGCTCGGCAACGGAATGTTCCCATCTTTCACCGAGACCATCGCGGCGCTCATGAACTGGATGTTTGGTGTTGGTCAGATTTCCAACGTTTACGCGAACACATGGCTGCAGCACGTTGGAGTGAGTAGCTTCCGAATTCTCGTGGGGTTCACTATCGGAGCGTTTCTCGGTGTAGTCCTCGGGGCTCTCGTCGGACGCTTTATGCCGGTATCGAAGTTGCTTGACCCGCTGATCAACGCGCTGCGCCCGATATCGGTAACCGCCTGGGTGCCGATCGCACTCCTGCTTTTCGGCACGGGGGACCAGCCAGCATTCTTCCTGACTGCTCTGGCAACATTCTTCCCGGTGTACGTCAATACAGTAGACGGCGTTCACTACGCAGATGAGTCGTATATGCGTGCTGCACGGATGCTTGGAGCTTCGGAACGCCAGGTTCTCTTCAGAGTTGTCTTGCCAGCCGCGATGCCAAGCATCTTCACCGGGCTCAAGGTTGCCATGGCCATCTCATGGACAACCGTGGTAATCGTAGAAGCGCTTGGAGCCAAGTCCGGTGTCGGATATGTCCTTATGGACACCTACAACCAGTTCCTATTCTCCTACGTAATAGCCGCGATGATCACAATCGGCCTGCTCGGAGCGGGATGTAACTACCTCATTGGCCTGGCCGGCAAACCAGTGCTCAAATGGGTCAACTTGAAGGGGAAGAAGAAGTGACAACGCCGAATTCCGAACGCTACATCCAGAGGGGAAAACCCACGTACGGGGTTGACCTTGGGATCATGCTCCTCGACGCTGACTTTCCTCGGCCGGTCGGCGACATCGCCAATGGGAAAACCTTCTCGTTCCCCGTTCACTACGAGGTCACGCGAGGTGCCTCTGTTCCGCACGTTGTCGAGAAATCTGCGGAGGGGCTTCTGGCCAAGTTCGTCGAGTCGGGCAAGGCCCTCATCCACCGCGGAGTGCGGGGGCTGGCTACCTCCTGTGGGTTCCTTTCGATTTTCCAGCGTGAGCTCAGCGAAGAACTCCAGGTTCCCGTGCTGACATCAAGCCTTCTCCAGATTCCGCTGGCGCTTCGCGTGATCCCTCCGTCGAGTTCCCTGTGTGTTCTGACTGTGAACGGCAGTACTCTCACGGCCGCGCATCTCGAAGGGGCTGGCATCTCCGTGGCTGACCAGGAACGCATTGTCGTCGTTGGGCTCGAAAAGGGCCACCACTTCTATCCGGTCGTGGTTGGTGATGAGGGCCCGTTGGACCCTGAGCGTGCCGAGGAAGAGATCCTCGCAGCGTGTTTGGCGGCTCTCAGGGGCGAGCGCAAGATTGGGGGATTTGTATTCGAATGCACAAACCTTCCACCGTATTCCGAACGAGTCCGGCTTGAAACAAAGCTTCCTGTGTGGGATGCAATTACCGCAGCCAATTGGCTCCAGGGGGCACTGTCGCACCCGTTCCAAAAGTGGGTTTGAGTAGAAATGAACGAAAAGATGGGTACAGCATTGTCCGAAAAGATGCGCACAGGCGCCGAATTGATTGTTGAGACGCTTGCAGGGTTCGGGGTTGATACGATTTTTGGGCTTCCGGGTGACACTGGCGTCGGGCTCTACAACGCAATGTATGACAACCCAGATACCCTGAAACATATTCTGGTCCGGGACGAACGTCACGCCGTTGCGATGGCAGATAGCTATGCCCGGCTGACGGGCACAGTGGGGGTTGCAGAGGTATCGAGCGGCGGGGGAACGACGTACGCTGTCGGGGGCCTCGGAGAAGCGATGGCCTCGGGCATCCCCCTCCTGCTCATTACGTCGGACATCCACTCGAGCAGCCGGGGGACAGGCGCCCTGACGGAGATCGACCAGGTTGCTCTCTTCACTGCGGTGACAAAGTGGCGAGCTGTCGTGGAAAACGTGGACCAGATCCCGAACATGCTGCGCACTGCGATGCGCGAGGCCACGACAGGCAGGCCAGGGCCGGTTGCAATCATTGTTCCCGAGGGGATATTGGATGAGGTGTCGTCGCTGTCTTCTGTCGTGCCCGACCCAGAGATCATCCGCCTACCAGGGGAACGACCAGCCGCTCGTCAATCGCTTATTGAATCGGCAGCCGACCGGCTACAGGCCGCGCAGCAGCCAGTCCTGGTCCTTGGCTCAGGGGTATTTACCTCGCGGGCCGAAGCAGCAGTCGTTGAGCTGGCAGAGCAGCTTGGAGCCGGTATCGCGACGAGCATCCATGGCAGAGGTACGGTCGCCGATCACGACCCCCATCTCCTAGGTATCTCGGGAAACAACGGCGGGCAGCCAGGTACAAATAGGTACCTCGAGGAGGCTGATGTTGTGCTCTTCATTGGCACCCGGGCGAACGCCACGAACACGAATGGATTCACCTGCCCGCAGCGTGGACGGGTGTTCCCGATCCACATCGATATGGACAGCGCTATCGCAGGCGTGAACTATCCCGACGGGATCGCGCTGATCGGAGACGCGCTGACCGTCGTCAGACAGCTCATTGCGGCGCTCGACGAGGTCGCTCCGCAGGAGAAGCGCTCGCGGCTCGAACGCATAGCCGCGGCCCGCGCCGATGTTACGGACCCGCACGACACTCCTGGACAGGAGGAGAACGGGCCGGCGGCCGGACTGCTTCCCGCGGACTGCGTGAAACTCATTGCGTCGCTGGTTCCCGAGGCAGGTTCAGTGTTCGCGGATCCCGGTACTCCAACGCCGAACGTGGCGAACTACTGGCCAGTCTCTAAGCCCGGCCGCACCGTCATCATTCCGCGCGGCCATGGCCCAATGGGCTACGCGATTCCGGCAGCGGTTGGCGGCTATTTTGCAACGAAGGCACCCGTGGTGTCTTTCACAGCGGACGGTAGCTTTGGAATGGCGAGTGGAGAGCTTGAGACAGTCTCTCGGTTTAAGCTGCCGATTCTCTACGTGCAGTTCACGAACCACAGTTACGGCTGGATTAAGATGCTGCAGCACCTCTACTACGACAAGAAGTATTTTGGGGTTGACCCGGGAACAATCGACCCGCTCCCGGTTGCCATGGCATCGGGTTTCGCGAAGACTGCGCGGCCGACAACCCTCGCAGAACTCGAGACAGTAGTGCGCGAGTTTGCGCAGAACCCACAGCCTACTTATGTAGATATTGAAGTTCCCCATATGATCGCAGTTACGCCTCCGGTGCCGGCTTGGTACGCAGCATTGGGCGGCAACAGTGAACGTCCTGTGTACTAGATCGGGTGTGTGGTCAGCATGACAAAAAATGCAGAGGTGACTAAGGCCGCGGCGGCCGAACGCATCTCAGATGTCGTCTACTCGTTTGTGCGCACCAATATTGACGAGGGCCGAATCCGGCCAAACGAGATGCTGATCGAGTTTGAGATTGCCGACGAACTGGGGGTGTCTCGATCCCCAGTTCGGGAGGCGCTTCAGCGCCTCGTGGCTGACGGCCTCGTGGATCTCGTGCGGCGCCGGTGGATCGTCCACGAGTTTACTGAAGCCGAGGTCGTCGGCATCTACGAGGCACGATCTGTGTTGGAATCCGGTGCAGCCAAGATGGCTGCGACGGCCATTACGACCGAGCAGCGCCAGGAACTCGAGCGTTTCCGAGCGAGCTTTGAACTGCACATGCAGGGTGATCTCGAACAGCGGGTGTACCGAAACAACGAGTTTCACAGCTTCGTGGTGCAGTGTGCAAACAGCTCCCGCCTGGAGCGCTTCTGCACGATGAATAACACGTATCACTTCAATTTCGATCTTGCGCGGCTCTACAGCAGGGAGGATCTGATCGCCTCTGCAACGCAGCACATTGAACTCATTGATGCGGTACTTGGGGGCGACGGAGAGCGCGCCCGCCAGATTGCAGAGACTCACGTGCTGGAGTCACTCGCGATGATCCGGCAGAAGGTGTTTCGCGAGGATTTCCCGCGAAACAGGTAGCCAACCGCACCACCACAGACGATTCATCGTGGAATCAGCTAGAAAGGCCAGGGCAGGTGCCCTGCGGCGTGCAAAAAATGACGGCGAAACAGAGTGATGTTCTGGTGCTCGGAAACGGCATCATGGGCGCGATTATCGCCCGAAAACTCAGCGATGCGGGGCTCGACGTCTCGATCATCGAGGCAAGCGGACCGTGCGCAGGAAGCAGTGGCCGGTGCGACGGAGATGTTCTCTCGCAGACGAAGATGAGCAAATTCTCGATTGAGCTCACCGGTTGGTGTGTGGCTGCGTACAAAGAAATGGAGTCGGAACTCGAGACAGACCTAAAGTTCGATCAAAATGGCTCGTTGATGTTCGTTACTGACCCAGAACACGTCGCTCCGAATGCAGCACGCGTCACCGAACTCGCTACCGTTGGCATCCACGCTGAAGCGCTGGACGGCGATGAATGCCGTGAACTTGAACCAGCCCTCGGATCTGCGGTGCAGGGAGGAGTGTTCTGTCCAACGGATGGGGCGATCTACCCTCCAGCGGTCGTTTCTGCGAACACCAAGCGAGCTCGAAGCAACGGCGTGCGGTTCGTGTTCGGTGAGCAAGCAACCTCCGTCATCTTTGAGCGCGGCAGGGTCGCGGGAGTGCGCACTGATCGGGGAATCCACCGGGCACCCGTGGTGGTCAACGCACTTGGTGTCTGGGCACCCCAACTCGAAGTGGCTGGCTTCCCACACCTTCCGATTAGACCCCGGCAAGGAATCCTCGTTGTAACCGAGCGATTTTCCCCGGGCGTCTCTGTCAACTTGCTCGAAGCTGCCTACGTGACGAACAAGAAGAGTGATGACTTTACTGACGTGCCGAGCTTTGCCTTTTTAGCGGAGCCCACCATGGATGGCAACATGTTGCTCGGGAGCATGCGGAGATTCGCTGGATTCGATCTGCAGGTTGAGGTGAGCTGGGTCGCCGAGATCATTCGCAGGGCGAACATGATTCTCCCGGGAGTGCAAGACGTCAGTATCATCCGGAGCTTTGCCGGGCTTCGGCCGTGGACGCCAGACCATAAGCCTTTCGTCGGAGAAAGCCCAGAGCAAGCGGGCTACTATGTCGCCGCAGGGCACGAGGGAGATGGAATAGCACTCGCTCCGGCAACCGCGGAGATCATCACCTCGCAGATACTCGGTCGCTCAAGTGACACAGTAATTGCTCAGGCCGCACGTGAGTTTGGGCTGGAGAGACTGTTTACCCAGGAAGGAGAGGACCGTGAGTGAAGCCGAGAGCGCAAGGGTGCGCATCCAAGGTCAAGAACACGAGGTGCCGAGTGGGCAGTCAGTGCTCGCCGCGAGCCTCACACTGGGAACGGATTCCGCACCGGAAGCGCTGTGCGGCATGGGGAGTTGCTATGCCTGCGTTGTGACACGAAACGGTAGCGAGCAGGTGCGTGCGTGCGTCACGCAGGTCCGGGAGGGAGATAGCTATGACTGGTGAAGCTCTAGCTAGGAAGTCCGTTCTCGTGATCGGAGCTGGTCCGGCGGGGATAGCTGCTGCTCAGACGCTGTCGGAGCACGGGGTTCCCGTGGACCTCATTGATGAAAACGCGCGCCCTGGCGGGGCGATCACTCGACGTCCGTTCGACCGATCTGCCGCTGCCACAGCCACCGACCGCGCCGCTCTCGGACCGGGTGTTGAGTTCTTTCCAGGCTCTATCTGCCACGGCTTTGACGGTGGCCGCGCGGTAGTTTCTCGTGAGGGAGGGCTCCGCGGCTTTGCGCCCGAGGCAACGATTGTCTCCGTGGGGGCTCGCGAGCGGATCCGCCCGATTCCTGGCTATCTGCTCCGCGGGGTTCTCGCGTGTGGTGGTGCTCAAACTCTCCTCAAAGGGAGCGGGGCGTTTCCGCACCGCACGGTCGTCGTTGCGGGGAGTGGGCCTTTGCTACTCGCGACCGCGAGTCAGCTCATTGACGCCGGTGTTCGTGTCCGTGCCGTCGTGGAGGAAGCCGACCTGTTGCACGCTGGCGTACCAACGGTGTTGGGCGTTGCGCGTTCCATGCCGGTGAACATCATGCGCGACGGGGCGAAGTACCTGAGCAACATTCTCCGACACGGAACGCGGTTGCTGATTGGGCACAGGGTGACCGAGGTACACGGGGCCGGCCAGGTCGAAGGGGTCACCATTACCTCGAAGAGCGGCCGACGCAGGAAGTTCGGTGTCGACGGTGTTGTGCTCGGGCACGGATTTGTCTCTGCGAACGAACTTGTGCACCAGGCCGGAGCTCACTCAGTATTTGACGCTGCGACGAGGTTTTGGACCCCGACTCGAAAGGAAAACTTCGAGACGACGGTTCCCGGGCTATACGCGGTGGGCGATTGCGCGGGCGTGCACGGGCAAGAAGCAGCGGAGCTTGAGGGGAAGCTCGCTGCCTACGACATCCTTGGCAACGTGTTCGGGGTAGAGATTGATTCAGCGATTGAGCAAAAGTTGCGACGCAAGCACGAACGCATTCTTCGCTTCCAACAAGGAATGTCGCGGCTCTTCCCACAGGCTCCGCTCACAGATCCGGATCCTGCATCTGTCGTGTGCAGGTGTGAGGGCGTGACCCGGGCAGAAGTATCTGAAGCGATCGATCACGGCGCGACTGATTTTCGGACGGTCAAGCTCTGGACGCGCGCGGGTATGGGGATCTGCCAGGGGCGCACGTGCCAGCCGGTGCTCCGCGACTATCTCGCAGGTGAGCCTGGCACCGAGCCACCAACGGTACAGTTCCCTGTTCGGCCGTTGCCGTTTGTGGTCGCTGAGAAGCTATAGCCTACAGCTTCCGGAGCAGCACCTTCTCGACCCGGTGGTCCGCCTCCTTGCGGAGCACGAGCGTGGCGCGGGCACGCGTCGGCTTGATGTTCTCGATGAGGTTCGGCTCGTTGATGGTCTTCCAGATCGTGTGCGCATGCTCGCGCGTCTCGGCGTCGCTCAGCGTCGCGAAGGTGCGGAAGAACGAACTCGGGTCGGAGAACGCGCCGTCGCGCAGCCGGAAGAATCGCTGGGTGAACCATTCCTCGATGTGGTCGGTTCGCGCGTCGACATACACCGAGAAGTCAAAGAGGTCGGAGACCGCGAGCGGGTGCTCCGCAGTTGGTGGCTGCAGCACGTTGAGCCCCTCGAGGATGAGGATGTCGGGCTGGCGCACCGTCGTGAACTCGTCGGGCACGATGTCGTAGATGAGGTGGCTGTAGTGGGGGGCGCGTACCTCAGGCACGCCTGACTTCACCTGCGAGACGAAGCGGAGTAGCGCACGCCTGTCGTAGGACTCGGGAAACCCCTTGCGGTGTGCGATCCCGCGGCGCTCGAGCTCTGCGTTCGGGTAGAGGAAGCCGTCGGTGGTGACGAGGGTGACGTTCGGAGTCTCGGGCCAGCGGGCGAGTAGATCGCGCAGCACCCTGGCAACGGTGGACTTGCCGACAGCCACAGAGCCTGCAACGCCGATGACAAAGGTGCTCTGCTTTTCGCCCTCGCGTTTGAGGAAGCTGCGGGTGCGCTGGTGCATCTCGCGCGCGGCGATCGCGTACTGATTGATGAGGCGGCTGAGCGGCCGGTACACCTCGGAGACCTCTTCGACGTCGAGCGAGACCCCCAGTCCGCGGAAGGACTCAACCTCTGACTCGGTGAGCGGCATGGGCGTTTCGCCCGCGAGGCGTGCCCACTCAGCACGACCAATCTCTGTGAAGGGCGAGGTGGATTCGGGTCGCACGAGCGTCTGCGTTGAGGGGCCGAGCACTGGGTTCGCCGAGGCTTCCCGGGCTGCGTCGTTGCTGGGAACAAGCTCGGTGACTGCGGCTTCGCTGTATTTATTGCTCATCGCCCTCCATCGTGCCACTAAAATCGAGTGTATGTGTGGAATCGTAGGATATGCAGGACCAAATGACACGGTCGAAGCGCTGCTGAATGGCCTTCGCCGGCTCGAATACCGGGGCTATGACTCGGCGGGCGTCGCGGTGATCGATGACACCGGTGGCATCTCCGTACGGAAGAAGTCGGGCAAGCTTGTGAACCTCGAGAACCTCCTCGAGGCAAGCCCCCTTGCGGCGAAGGGCACTGGCATCGGCCACACCCGCTGGGCGACCCACGGCGGGCCCACCGACGTGAACGCGCACCCGCACCTGGGGGAGGACGGCAAGCTCGCTGTCATCCACAACGGCATCGTCGAGAACTTTGCCGAGCTGCGTGAAGAGGTCACTACCCGGGGTGCCGTGCTCGAGAGCGAAACCGACACCGAGGTGGTTGCGGCGTTGCTCGGGCTCGAAACCGGCGCGGGGAAGGATCTCGAGACCGCGTTCCGTGAGGTCGTGCAGCGCCTACACGGTACGTTCACGCTGCTCGCGATGCACGAGAGCGAGCCGGGCAAGATCGTGGCTGCGCGCCACCACTCGCCGCTCGTGGTCGGTCTGGGTGACGGCGAGAACTTCCTCGGCTCAGACGTGGCCGCGTTCGTGTCGTCCACGCGTCGCGCGGTCGTCGTGAACGAGGACAACATCGCGGTGATCACTCCCGAGAGCGTCCGCATCACCGATTTTTCGGGCACGGAGGTCGACTTCGAAGAGTACGAGGTCGAGTGGGACGCGGGCGCTGCCGATAAGGGCGGCTGGTCGTCGTTCATGGCAAAGGAGATCAACGAGCAGCCCGAGGCGATCGCGAACACGATTCGCGGACGCATCGTCGACGGCCACGTCGAGATCCCTGAGCTCACCGCGCTCGGCGAGGATCGTCTGAAGCAGATCGACCGGATCATCATCGTCGCCTGCGGCACCGCCTCGTATGCGGGCATGGTCGGTTCGTATGCGATCGAGCAGTGGGCGAGGATCCCAGTCGAGGTGCAGCTCAGCCACGAGTTCCGCTACCGCGATCCCGTGCTCTCCGACCGCACGATGGTGATCTCGGTGAGCCAGTCGGGCGAGACGATGGACACGCTCATGGCCGTGAAGTATGCGATTGAGCGCGGCGTCACGACCGTGTCGGTGTGCAATACGCAGAGCGCGACGATCCCGCGCGAGTCCGATGCGGCCGTCTACACCCACGCGGGCCCCGAGGTCGCTGTGGCTTCGACGAAGGCGTTTGTGGCGCAGATCACCGCCCTCTACCTGCTCGGCCTGCACCTGGGTCGCGTGCGTGGCGTGCTCTCGGCTGAGGCCGAGGCGGCGGCGGTCGAGCAGTTCGAGACGCTCCCGGAGAAGATGGCTGAGGCCGTCGCGACCCACGAGCAGATCGCGCAGCTCGCGCACTGGATGGCCGACACCCGCTCGGTGTTGTTCCTGGGGCGCCACGTCGGCTACCCGGCGGCGCTTGAGGGTGCGCTAAAGCTCAAGGAGATCGCTTACATCCATGCTGAGGGCTTCGCCGCCGGCGAGCTGAAGCACGGCCCCATCGCGCTCATTGACCACGGCCAGCCCGTGTTCGTGCTCGTGCCGAGCCCGCGCACATCGCCGCTCATGCACTCGAAGGTGGTCTCGAACATTCAGGAGATCCGCGCGCGCGGTGCCCGGGTGATCGCGATCGTGGAGAAGGGCGACACCGCGGTGCTGCCGTTCGCTGACGATGTGGTGCGGATCCCGCTCACGGACGCCCTGTTTGATCCGATCCTGCAGGTGGTTCCGCTGCAGTGGTTCGCGCTCGAGCTGTCGACCGCGAAGGGTCTTGATGTGGATCAGCCGCGCAACCTTGCGAAATCGGTGACCGTCGAGTGATTATCGGCATCGGCGTTGACACAGTCGATATCGAGCGCTTCGAGCGGCAGCTTGAGCGCACGCCAAAGCTGCGCGAACGCCTGTTCAGCGCTGCTGAGGGACAGCTGTCGACGCCGTCGCTCGCGGCACGGTTTGCCGCGAAGGAAGCCCTGATCAAGGCGCTCGGCGACTCGGGGGAACTCACCTGGGCCGACATGGAGGTGCGCCGCAACGAGCTGCGCGCCCCCGAGTTCGTCGAGACGGCTGGATTGCGCGCCGCGCTCACGCTGCGCGGGGCCGACCGGATCCACCTCTCGATGACGCACGACACGGGCGTTGCAACCGCGTTCGTTATTGTGGAGCACGGAGGTGCAACGGCATGAGAACAGGGTCGATGCGCGTCGCTGAGATCTCGGCTGGCGCGATCCGCAAGAATGTGCGCAGGATCCGGGAGCTCACGGGCGACGCAAACGTGATCGTTGTCGTGAAAGCTGGTGGCTACGGGCACGGGGCCGAGATCGCCGCGCGGGCAGCGATGGCTGGCGGTGCGGCGATGATCGCGACGGCTGACCTCGAGGAGGCGCTGACGCTCCGCGAGGCCGGTGTCGACGCACCGCTGCTGTGTTGGCTGCACGGCCCCCGCGTCGACTTCGTGCCCGCGATCGAGCAGTCGATCGATGTCGGGATCGCGCACCTCAGACAGCTTGACGCGCTCGCCGAGGCTGCCCGTGTGACGGGACAGCAGGCGACCCTGCAGTTCAAGATTGACACCGGCCTGAGCCGGAACGGGGCTGCCCGCGACGAGTGGGACGCGCTGTTCGCTCGGGGCGCTGAGCTTGAACGCGAGGGCCTCGTGCGGGTGCGCGGAATCTTCAGCCACCTCGCTAACGCGGGGGAGGAGGCCGATCTCGCGCAGGGCGTCGTGTTTGACGAGGCCGTGTCTCTGCTGCGCGCGGCGGGCTCTGACCCGGAGATGATCCACCTTTCGGCGAGCGCGGCACTGTTCACGCGGCCGGAGCTGCACTACAACACGGTGCGCGTCGGGGTCGCCGCCTACGGGCTGAGCCCGGTGGCGGGTAAGAACTCGGCGCAGCTCGGGCTCACTCCCGCGATGACGCTGCGCTCCGAGGTTGTTGCGCTGCGCGGCGTGCCCGCCGGCACCGGGGTCTCCTACGGCTTCAACCATGTCTGCGAGGTCGCGACGACGCTGGCGCTCGTGCCCGTCGGATACGCAGACGGCATGCCGCGCGCCCTCAACGGTGCGGGGGCCTGGGTGACGATCGCGGGGGAGCCGTGCCCGATCGTCGGGCGCATCGGGATGGATCAGTTCATCGTCGATGTCGGCCCGCTGGGCGGGCGGATCGACCTCGGTGCACCCGTCGTGTTGTTCGGTGACCCTGAACGGGGCTACCCCTCAATCGATATTTGGGCTGCGCTCATGCGCACGATCCACTACGAAATCTTGGTCGGTATCGGCCCCCGCGTGCTGCGGCTCGCGGTGGACACGCAGGAGCAGCGCGCATGAGCGTCGTCGAACGGCTGAAGGCCGCGGATCCCGAGGCGATGCACGAGTTCGGTGTCGCCCTCGGTGGTGTGCTCGCTGCGGGTGATCTCGTGATTCTTACGGGCCCGCTCGGGGCGGGCAAGACCACCCTCACGCGGGGGATCGGCGAGGGCCTCGGGGTCCGCGGCCCCGTGCAGAGCCCGACGTTCGTGATCGCGCGCACGCACCCGTCGCTCGTCGGCGGAGCCCCGCTCGTGCACGTCGACGCCTACCGGCTCGCCGACGCGACTGAGGTGGAAGATCTCGACCTCGATTTCGAGGGCGCGGTCGTCGTTGCCGAGTGGGGTGCGGGGCTCGTCGACGCTCGCGAGTCGTGGATCGAGGTCGTCATCGACCGGCCCGTCGGCGGCGCGGGATCGGACGACAGCGACAGCGACAGCGATACCGACACCGACACCGACGACTCAGAGGAATTTGCGGAGGCCCCCATCGAGCCCCGCACGATCACCGTCACCGGGCACGGCCCGCGCTGGCAGAACGGGGTACTCGCGTGACCGGCATGAACGTGCGCGAGGTGGCGGCACCTGAGTTGGGCGACCGCGTGATCCTCGCGATTGACACCTCGCTCGGCACGAGCGTGGCGCTCGGCGCAGCAGGGACGGTCACCGAGGCATCGAGCGACGACCCGCGCGGCCATGCAGAACTCATCGGCACGCTGATCGCGCGCGTGTTCGCGGAGCGGGGGATCCCTGCCGCGAGCGTCACCCACGTCACGGCCGGAATGGGGCCCGGCCCCTTCACCGGCCTGCGCGTCGGGATCGCCGCGGCGCAGGCCTTCGCGCTCGGGCGCGGTCTGCGCATGCTCCCGCTCGTGAGCCACGACGCCGCGGCGCTCGACGCGCTCGAGACGGGGGCGGCTGCTGGCGTGCGGATCGTGCAGGACGCGAAGCGCCGGGAACTCTTCGTGAGTGATTACACCTCGCTCGACTGGGCGGGGATCCCGGAGCCGGCAGGAGATCCGCGCCTCGAAGCCCGCGAGGGCTACGAGGGCATCACCAACGAACTCTGGCCCGAGCGGCTGCCCGCCGCGGCCCTCGTGCGGCTCGCCGCGCGGCACCTCGCCGCTGGGCGCGACTTCGCTGCCGAGCAGGCGCTGTATCTCAGGCTGCCAGACGTGATGCAGCCGCGCGCGCCGAAACCCGTGACGCCGTGACCGAACCTGACGCCGTGGCGATGCGCGATGCGACCCTCGCCGACCTCGACGCCGTCGCGGACCTCGAAGCAGCACTGTTCGGCAGTGACGCCTGGAGCCGCGAAATCGTGCGCGAGGAGCTCGCGGGCGAGCGCCGCCGCTACGTCGTGCTCGTTGACGAGGCCGGCACGATCCGCGGCTACGCCGGGCTCCTCGTTGTCGGCAGCGACGGTGACATTCAGACCATCGCAGTCGACCCAGCGCTGCGTGGGGCCGGACACGGTCGCGCCCTCATGGTCGAGCTCCTGGACGAGGCGGCCCGCCGCGGTGCCACCCAGGTGTTCCTCGAGTTGCGCGCGGACAACCCGGTTGCCCGCGGCCTCTACCTCTCCCTCGGGTTCGCCGAGATCGGCGTGCGCCCCCGCTACTACCAGCCAGAAGGCATCGACGCGATCGTCATGCAGTTGCAGCTAAAGGATCGACAGTGAGTGAGACAGTGAGCGCGGTACCCGCCGCGTCAGCAGCAGTACGTGAGCCCCTCGTGCTCGGCATCGAGACGAGCTGCGACGAGACCGGCATCGGAATCGTCCGCGGCCGCACCCTCCTCGCGAACGCGATCGCCTCGTCGATGGACGAACACTCGCGTTTCGGGGGAGTGATCCCCGAGATCGCGGCACGCGCGCACCTCGAAGCGATGAACCCGACCATCGAGCGGGCCCTCAGCGACGCCGGGGTGACGCTCGACGAGATCGACGCGATCGCCGTGACCGGTGGGCCGGGGCTCGCCGGAGCCCTCATGGTCGGCGTCTCTGCGGCCAAGGCGCTCGCCGTTTCACTCGACAAGCCGCTCTATGCGGTCAACCACCTCGTCGGACACGTCGGTGCCGACCTGCTGCACGGCGACGGGCTGCGGCCGGCTGTCGGCACGATCGGCGAGCTCGAGCTGCCGACTGTCGCGCTGCTCGTTTCCGGAGGCCACACCTCGCTGCTGCTCGTACGCGACCTCGTGAGCGACGTCGAACTGCTCGGCGAGACCATCGACGACGCCGCCGGAGAGGCGTTCGACAAGGTCGCTCGGCTGGTCGGGTTGCCCTATCCGGGCGGGCCGCACATTGACCGGGTCGCAGCCGACGGAGACCCGCAGGCGATCCGCTTCCCGCGCGGGCTGACGCTCCCGAAGGATATGGCGAAGCACCGCTACGACTTCTCCTTCTCCGGGCTGAAGACCTCGGTTGCGCGCTGGGTCGAGAAACGGATCGCCGCCGGTGAAGAGGTGCCAGTCGCTGATGTCGCCGCGAGCTTCCGCGAGGCCGTCGTTGACGTGCTCATGACGAAGGCGCTCGCCGCCTGCAAGGATCTCGGCGTGCCTCGGCTGCTGCTCGGCGGCGGAGTCGTCGCAAATGCGCGCCTCCGCGAGGTCGCGGCTCAGCGCGCCGCTGCCGCCGGAATCGAGCTGCGCGTGCCGCCGCTGTCGCTCTGCACCGACAACGGTGCGATGATCGCTTCGCTCGGCGCGCAGCTGGTGAGCTCCGGGCATGCGCCCTCCTCGCTCGACTTCGGGGCAGACTCGACGCTGCCCGTCACCCATATTCAGATGTAGACAGGCCCGCAGCGGCCTGTATCGTTATTGGTGGGGGCTGTGCCCTCGCTCATCAATACCGTTAGGAACGACATGTCCGACAACACGCCGAACACCGATCCCGGAACGACTCCGGAACCCACGCAGGTTCCGCCTGCCCCGCCGGTCGCACCCCCGGTCGCGCCGCCTGCGGCTCCTCCTGTCGCTCCGCCGGTCGCCCCGCCGCTCCCGACGACACCGCCCGCGGCTCCGCCGCTGCCACACGTGCCGCCGATGGGTGAGCCCGCAGCGCCCGGCCAGTCAGACGTGCCGGCAGCCCCCGGTGCGCCCTACGTTGCACCAGCAGCTCCCGAGCCCGGCTACGGCTACCCGCAAGGCCAGCCGCAGGGCTACCCGCAGGGTCAGCCGCAGGGCTACGCGCCCGGCTACGGCGGCCCGCAGCAGGCACCCTACGGTGCCGCGCCGATGGCAGTGCCGGGCAAGACGCTCGGCATCGTGGGCCTCATCGTCTCCTTCGTGCTCCCGATCTCGCTCGTGGGTCTGATTCTCAGCATCGTTGCGCTCGTTCAGTCGAAGCGCGCGAAGGCGAAGAACACGCCCGCCGTCGTCGGCATCATCGTCGGATCGCTCATGACGATCCTCGGCGTTGTCCTCGCCGTGCTGTTCTTTGGCGCGGCGATCGCCGGGGTCAGCATGGTCGAGGCGTGCATGAACGGCGCAGACTCCGTGCAGGTCTTCGGGCAGACTGTGTCGTGCGCCGAAGTTCTCGCTGAGGCCTACTAGCGGATACGCCTCAGCAGCGTTCGGCGAGCAGCGCCACGTGCCTGCTCGCCGTGCGGCTGAGGATGAGGGTGCCCGAATTCGGCCCCTTCAAGCGCAGACGTGTGCGGAGCGCGGCGGGGTCCACATCCACGCCGCGCTTCTTGATTTCTAGCCTGCCGATGCCGCGGGCCGCGAGCGCGCGCTTGAGTTCCTTTTCTTTCGCAGGAAGCTCCTCGACGATGCGAAACACCTGCGCAAACGGCGTCGCGACCGCACGATCGGCTGTGAGGTAGGCGATGCTCTCGTGCAGCATTCCGGCGTCGAGTTCAGCAGCCAGCAACCCGATGAGGCGCGCGCGAATGACCGCTCCGTCTGGCTCGATGAGGTACTCGCCGAGCTCGCGGACCTCCGCGTCAGGGGAGTCGGCGGCGGCCTGCAGCTCGTGGCGGCTCTCGTCGCCGCTGCCCGAGCGCAGCAGCATCGCCGAGCGGCGAACACCGGGGCGGGCGGCCTCCCCAAACCACAGCCCCATCTCGACGAGCTGACCGTCAACTGAGACCCACTGCGCCTCTGCGTCGTCTGGGATGAGCTCACGGTCGAGCCCGGGGCCCAACTTCACGCCGCCGGCGCGCGCCTCACGGGCCGCGGCGAACGCGAAGTCGAGCGACGGCGAGTAGTCGTCTGCAGACGCCAAGCGCTTGGTGTCGCGATGCCCGGAGGTGCGGCGGGCCGGGTCGAGGAACACCCCATCGGCCCCGGCGCTGCCGATCACGGTCGCGTCGCCCACGAGCACCTCCGTGCGCGGCGCGCTGCCGTGCGCGCGGGTGAGCGAGGTTGCCTCCACCGCGAGGTTGTGTGCGGCGAAGGAAGCGGTGAGCGGATCGAGCTCCACCGCGCGTACCCCGATCCCCGCCCGTAGAAACGCGAGGGACTCAGCGGCGAGCCCGCAGCCGAGATCCGCGACCTGTGCACACCCCGCAAAGCGTGCCGCGTGCAGCGTCGCGACGCTCAGGCGCGAGGCCTGTTCAAGCCCAGCCTGCGTGAAGAGCATCTCGCTCGCGCGCGGGCCGAATTTCCCCGACGCCCGCTCCCGGAGCCCCGTGACGGTGAGCACGGCGGCCAGCACATCCGGGTCAGCCCCCTCTCGCCGCAGCCGCAGTCCCACCTGATCCAGAGCGGCGCCATCCGCTCGGAGCTCGCCCGCGCGGGCGAGGAGCGTCGCCCCAGTATCTGAGGCGAGCGCCTCCCACCCGGGAAGGGTGGGAGGCGTCTGGGCTGGGGTGCTGCGACTGGCGGGCTGGGGCATCTCCCGGGGCCTAGTAGTCGTAGGAGTAGTAGCGGCCGCCATCCAAGCCGGAACTGATGGCGAAGCCGATGATGCCGATGTAGAACACGGTGAGGAGGATGCCCAGCACGATGACGCAGTAACCGTAGATGACCGCGGTCAACGCGAGACCGCGGCCCGCATCGCCGGTGCGCTTGATCTGGCTGAGGCCGAGGTGGCCGAAGATGATGCCGGCGATCGGCGCAATGAAGGCGAGGATCACGGCGACGAGCGCGTAGGTGTTCGTGTCCTTCAGCGTGGTTGCCTTGGGCGGCTGCGGCGGTGCCTGGTAGGGCGTCGCGACGTAGGGCTGGTTCGCGTAGTACGGAGCGGGCCCCTGCGGGGGTGCGAGGGGAGGCGTGGCAGCCGACATGTGAGGGAGCTGGGTTGTCTGCGCTGTCTGCCCCGTCTGCGCCGTCTGCCCCGAGTGCGGCGCTGGGAGCGCTGCGGTCGGTGCATCGGAGCCGGACTGCGGGTGCTCTTCAGGATTGACGGTGCTCATGGCGCTCCAAATCTATAGATAGGTGCTTCCAAGCTTACAGACGCAGTGTCGTGTTCGCTGTGCGCGATCCACACCCCGCAGCGTTGGCACTCACCTTGCATGAGTGCCAACTCGGGCCATAGAATCTCGTACAGAGGCATCCGTGAGGGTGCAAAACCAACAGCTTTGGAAAGAGGTCAACCGTGTCGGTCGCCATCAAGCCGCTCGAGGATCGTATCGTCATCCAGCAGGTCGAGGCGGAGCAGACTACTGCTTCCGGTCTCGTCATCCCTGACAGCGCGAAGGAAAAGCCCCAGGAGGGCAAGGTTGTTGCAGTGGGCCCCGGCCGTGTCTCGGACAACGGCACCCGGATCCCCGTCGACGTTGCCGTCGGCGACATCGTGATCTACTCGAAGTTCGGCGGCACCGAGATCAAGGCCGCCGGCGAGGAGTACCTCGTGCTCTCGAGCCGCGACATCCTCGCGGTCATCGAGCGCTAAGCATTCAAACGGCCGGGGTCACACCGAGAGGTGTGGCCCCGGCTTTTTGCTGCCCGGGCGCGGGCAAGTGGGCGCAGTCACCCGCCCCGCCCCAAACCGCGTAGACTGGGCCGGTGAATCAAACGCGTGCTGGTCTTGGGTATGGAATCGGCGCGTATCTCATTTGGGGTGCGTTTCCGCTCTTCTTCACCCTCATTGCTGTGGTCAACCCCTTCGAGGTCGTCTCCTGGCGGGTCATCACCACGCTGATCGTGTGCGCGATCATCGTGACGCTTACCCGCCGCTGGGATCGCGTGCGCGCGGTGCTGCGCCGGCCGAAGACCTTTGGGCTCTTCGCGCTGTCGTCGATCCTGCTGTACGCGAACTGGCAGATCTTCGTGCTCGGCGTGATTACCGGCCACGTGCTCGAGACGGCGCTTGGCTACTTCATTAACCCGCTGTTCACGATCCTCTTCGGCGTGATCTTCTGGCGCGAGAAGCTGTCGCGGCTGCAGTGGATTGCTGTGATCGTCGCGGGCACCGGCGTGCTCTTCTCGGCGATCTCCTACGGCAAGGTGCCCTGGATCTCACTCGGGCTTGCTGTTTCCTTCGGGCTCTACGGTGTCGTGCACCAGCGCATTGAAGACGTCGATGGGGTGACGGGCCTCACGGTCGAGACGCTCGTGTCCGTACCCATCGGCCTCGTGCAGCTCGCGATCGTCGCCTCGGTCACAGGTCTCAGCGCGTTCACGCACGGCGGCGGCATCACCGCGCTCGTGCTCGTGAGTGGTCTGCTCACGGCGATCCCATTGATTCTCTTCGGGGAGGCCGCGAGGCGGCTACCGCTCACCTATGTTGGATTCTTGCAGTTTCTCACGCCGATTCTTGGGTTCCTCTTCGGATTCTTCGTCATGGGCGAGGAACTTCCGCTCGCCCGCTGGATCGGTTTCATCGCCGTGTGGATCGCACTGCTCTTCCTGGTAACCGACATGATTTTACGCTTGCGGCGAGCACCGAGCCCAGAACTCGCACATCAGCCTCACACCGGCCCAATTCCCTTAGACTAGTAACTCTCTACGTCGACGCCACGAGCATTAAAGAGGTTGTATGGAACAGCGTGACCCCTTCGCGTTCACAGGACTCACCTACGACGACGTGCTGCTGCTACCCGCGCACACCGATGTCATTCCCAGCGAGGCGGATACCTCGACGCAGCTCACGAGGCGCGTGCGCCTTGCGATGCCGCTCATCTCCGCAGCGATGGATACGGTGACCGAGACCCGGATGGCGGTGGCCATGGCGCGCAACGGCGGCCTGGGCATCTTGCACCGCAATCTGTCGATTCAGGATCAGGCCGAGATGGTTGACCGCGTCAAGCGCTCGGAAGCCGGCATGATCACGAACCCGCTCACCACCTCGGTCGATGCGACCGTGGCTGAGGTTGACGCGATCTGCGGCGAGTACCGGGTCTCCGGCCTCCCCGTCGTCGACAACGCCGGGGTGCTCCTCGGTATCATCACGAACCGCGACATGCGCTTCATTGACCCCAAGGATCGCGCCAACGTGCGCGTGTCCGAGGCGATGACCCGGATGCCGCTCATCACCGCGCGCACCGGTATCTCGCGCGACGAGGCTGCTGAGCTGTTCAAGCAGCACAAGATCGAGAAGCTCCCACTCGTTGACGCAGACGGCCGCCTCACCGGGCTCATGACCGTCAAGGACTTCGACAAGGAAGAGCAGTACCCCTTCGCGACGAAGGACGACGCGGGGCGACTTCGCGTTGGCGCGGCCGTTGGCTTCTTCGGCGATGCCTGGCAGCGTGCGGGCCAGCTCGTCGATGCAGGCGTCGACGTGCTCGTGGTAGACACCGCGAATGGCGACAGCAAGGGCGTGCTCGACATCATCGCCAAGATCAAGGCAGACCCCGCCTTCGCGGCGGTCGACGTGATCGGCGGCAACGTCGCGACCTACAGTGGCGCGAAGGCGCTCGTTGACGCGGGCGCTGACGCTGTGAAGGTCGGCGTCGGGCCCGGTTCGATCTGCACCACCCGCGTCATCGCCGGTGTCGGTGTCCCGCAGGTGACCGCGGTCTACGAGGCAGCCAAAGCGGCAACTCCCGCGGGCGTTCCCGTGATTGCCGACGGCGGCCTGCAGTTCTCGGGCGACATCGCGAAGGCGCTCGTCGCTGGCGCTTCGTCGGTGATGATGGGTTCGCTGCTCGCCGGTACCGACGAGAGCCCCGGCGATCTCGTGTTCGTTGGCGGCAAACAGTACAAGTCGTACCGCGGCATGGGCTCGCTCGGCGCGCTGCAGACCCGCGGTGAGCGCACCTCGTACTCGAAGGATCGCTACTTCCAGGCGGACGTTCCGAGCGACGAGAAGCTTATCCCCGAGGGCATCGAGGGTCAGGTTCCGTACCGCGGCCCCGTCGGTGCGGTTGCGCATCAGATGACCGGCGGCCTGCGCCAGTCGATGTTCTACGTCGGCGCGCGCTCGATCACCGAGCTGAAGGAGCGCGGCCAGTTCGTGCGCATCACTTCGGCTGGGCTGAAGGAAAGCCACCCGCACGACATCCAGATGGTTGTCGAGGCTCCGAACTACCGCAAGTAGGTCGTGTGCACGAGGAGCCCATCGCCATTGGCGATGGGCCCCTCCTGTTTTTCGGCTCTACACCACTGCAGGTGTAGACCTCAGCGACCCGCGCGTTCAGAACCCATGACCTCAGCGAGGTCATGGCCTTTTTTGCCGCCAATTACTCCTGACTTCGCTGAGAGCATCCCTTTTGAGCATGATCCAGGGTCGGGGCTTGATTGCGGGCCGTTGGGGTGGAGGAGCCTTGGTGCTGGAGCAACAGGCTGCCGTCAACTACGTTGCCGCCGCGGCCGCTCGCGAGCTGCCAAGCCCCGAATAATCCTCACCGACCCTTCTACGGCCCGTGCAAGAGTCCGACTGAATTAATCGGGGCAGTGAGGGTATCCGGGCAGGGCCAGAACGCAGGGCCGGAACGCAGGGCCAGAACGCAGGGTCCGGAACGCAGGGCCAGAACGCAGGGTCCGGAAGGAAGCTCCGGAGCTGAAGGCTGGGAGCGGGGGAGCTAGGAGGCGGTCTTCGGGGAGCCGTGCACCGGGCAGAGCTGCACCGCATCACCGGTGAGGGCGAGCAGCTTCTCGGCCGCAGCGAGCAGCTCGGTGAGTGCCTCAGCGTGCAGCAGCGAGTACACGGATGCCCTGCCCTCGGGACGCGATGTCACCAGGCCCGCGTCTTTGAGCCTCGCCAAGTGTTTCGACACGGTGCTCTGTGAGAGCCCAAGGTGCTCGGTGAGGTCGACGACGCGGTGCTCGCCGAGCTGTAGGTGCTGCAGGATGACGAGCCTAGATGGGTCGCTGAAGCTGTGAAACAGGCACGTCGCGGGAACGAGCGCCTCAAGCTCAGCCGCCCGCGCTCCGTGTTCCGCTGCTTTTGCGTTCATCGTCATCTCCCGATGATACCGCGCCTCGTGCGGAGCATCCCAGAGGTCGCCGGGGGAGAGCGGTGCGGGATCCCGCTCAGCGGATGCACGCTGCTCGTTAATGGCTGTGCCCGACGTGCTGGCCGCCGCTGACTGAGGGTGCCGACGTGAGCCCCGCAAGGTCGCGGTGCATGAGCCCCTCGTGACCGAGGTGACTGGCCTCTTCGAACTGGAATGTGCAGTGCTCAATGCCGAAACGCTCCCGCATGATCATGGTGAGTTCGTCGAGGATGCGAGGGTGTTCGCCCGCGTCGGTTGCCGCAGCCGAGGGGACGATGTGCGCGGACATGACCGAGACGCCGCTCGTGAGGCCCCACACGTGCAGGCTGTGCACCTCGTCGACGCCTTCGGTGTCGACGATCGACTCGCGCACCTCTTCGAGGTCGATGCCGGCCGGCACACCCTGCATGATGAGGTTGATCGCCTGCTTGAGCAGCAGGAAGGCGCGGGGAAGGATGATGACGCCGATCGCCGCGGCTGCGAGGGCATCGCCCCGGTTCCAGCCGAGCGTGACGTTGAGGATGCCGGAGACGATGATCGCTGCGGCTCCGATCCCATCGCTCATCACTTCGAGGAACGCGGCCTTCACGTTCAAACTCTCCTTGGCCCCCCGGCTGAGGATCACGAGTGAGGTTGCTGCGCCTGCGAGGCCAACGACCGCGAATACGATGACGCCGCCTCCAGCGACGTCCGAGGGGTTAAACCAGCGATCGACTGCCTCGAAGAGGATGAACCCGCCGAGCGTGAACAGCAGCAGGCAGTTGATGAGTACAGCGACGATCTCCGCCCGCATGAGGCCGTAACTGCGCTTGGCAGACGCCGCCCGGGTGGCGAGGATCGTGGCGATGAGGGCGATGAGAATCCCGCTGGCATCGACGGCCATATGCATCGCCTCCGCCGCCAACGCGAGGCTATTCGTGACGAGCGAGCCGACGATCTGCGCTGCAATGATCGTCGCGTAGATCGCAAGCACCACCATCAGGCGCTTGCGGTGGCTGCCCGTCGCGGTCTGGATGCCTGCGTCTGGTGCGGGGGTGTGCTCAGTGGTGGTCATTCCTGCTCTCCTCGTCAATTATTCATCGTCCTCTAGCGATGATAGCTGAGGTTAGCGATATTGTCGCCCGGTGTCGTGGATTGCGCCGCGTCACAGGATGCGGCACGATCAGACCAGGTAGACTGTTCGGGTGAGCAACGAGATCGAGATTGGTCGCGGAAAGCGCGCCCGCCGTGTCTATACATTCGACGAAATTGGAATTGTGCCGACGCGGCGTACCCGCGACCCCGAGCTCGTCTCGACGTCGTGGACGATCGACGCGTTCCAGTTCGACATCCCCGTCATCGGCGCGCCGATGGACTCGGTCATGTCGCCTGCGACCGCGATCCAGCTGGGTCAGCTTGGCGGCCTCGGTGTCCTGAACCTTGAGGGTCTCTGGACCCGCCATGAGAACCCCGAGCCACTGCTCGAGGAGATCGCACGCGTCGACGACGAGGTCGCGGCCGTGAAGCGGATGCGCGAGCTCTACTCGGCACCCATCAAGCCAGAGCTGATCCGCGACCGCCTCGCAGAGATTCGCGACGCCGGCGTTACCGTTGCCGGTGCGCTCTCGCCGCACCGCACCGCAGAGTTCACCGACACCGTCGTCAAGGCTGGCGTCGACCTCTTCGTGATCCGCGGCAACACCGTTTCCGCCGAGCACGTCTCGGTCGAGGGGCGCGAGCCGCTGAACCTCAAACAGTTCATCTACGAGCTCGACGTGCCCGTCATCGTCGGCGGAGCAGCGACCTACCAGTCTGCGCTGCACCTCATGCGCACCGGTGCTGCCGGCGTGCTCGTCGGCTTCGGCGGGGGAGCGTCGTCGACGACCCGTGTCACGCTCGGGATCCGCGCACCAATGGCGAGCGCCATTGCCGACGTCGCCGGCGCCCGCACCGACTACCTCGACGAGTCGGGTGGCCGCTACGTGCACGTCATCGCCGACGGCGGCCTCGGCACCTCCGGCGATCTCGTCAAAGCGATCGCGTGCGGTGCTGACGCGGTCATGCTCGGCGCATCGCTCGCACGCGCCACCGACGCGCCCGGCCGCGGCTGGCACTGGGGGCAGGAAGCCCACCACGAGGATCTGCCGCGCGGACGCCGCGTGGCGGTCGAGCCGATCGCACCCCTCGCTGAGATCATGAACGGCCCGGCTCACATCGCCGACGGCAGCGCAAACCTGCTGGGTGCGCTCCGCCGCGCCATGGCGACGAGCGGATACTCCGACGTGAAGGAATTCCAGCGCGTCGACATCGTTCACGCTGAGCGGTAGCCGTGGCTAGTCGCAAGCTCGAATACCTCGGAGAGCCAACGCTCGGCCAGGTGATGCGTCGTCCGCAGTGGATCGCGGCACTCCTGCTCGCCATGGTGATTGCGGCGGTCTTCGCCTGGCTCGGCCAGTGGCAGATGGGCAACGCGATTCGCGACAACGTGGATGAGCTCAGCGCGACAGAGACGGTACGCCCGATCGACGACCTCACTGAGCCGATTGCCGGCATTCCGGAGATCGCCGCTGGTGCGGTCGTCTCGGTGTCTGGCACCTTCGTCTCCGAAGATTTCTCGGTCGTGAGTGAACGGATGAACCAGGGACCCGACGAGAGCGCCGAGCGCTCCAAGGGTGCCTGGGTCGTCGGCCACCTCGTCCGCACGGACCAAGATGAGGCCAGCCTCGCGGTCGCCGTGGGCTGGGCCCCGAGCGTCTCCGAAGCGAAGAAGGCAGCGCAGCACCTGAGCACCCTCCCCGAGGGCAAGCTCGCACTCGAGGGCCGCTACCTTCCAGCCGAGGCGCCCGAGATCCCTCGCCCCGATATTGATCCGCACTCTACGCGCACGATGGTTCCCGCGTACCTCGCGAACACCTGGAACGAAGCCCCCACGGGCCCGATCTACGGTGGCTATCTCGTGCTGCACGACGCGCTCGACGCGCCGGAGCTTGCAGACGCAAACCTCGTCGCGATCGACTCGGTCGCGCCGAGCGCGCCCGAAAAGGTGAGCTGGCTCAACGTGTTTTACGGCATCGAGTGGGCCGTCTTCGCGGCCGTCGCGCTGTTCCTCTGGTACCGGCTCGCCCGCGACGCCTGGGAGAAGGAACACGAGATCATGATCCTCACCGCTGAATCTGAAGCCGAGGCCGAAGCAGCCGCGGCCGCTGAAACTGAGCATCCCGCACAACCATAGAATGGAAGTCATGCAACTCCAGCCCAAGCCCGAGGACTACCCACGTATCCGACGGGCCGTGAAGGTCTACAAGGTGACCAGCGTGATCACCGGCGTCATGCTCCTGCTGCTGTGCGCAGTGATGGTCATGCGGTACGCCTTCAAGGTCGAGCTGTTCCTGTTCACCCCGAACGGCATCGCGGAGTTCCTCCCGACGATCCCGAAGGGCCAGGAAGCCGAATTCGTCCGTGAGGGCTTCGACCTGTTCAAGGCGATCCTCATCGCCCACGGTTGGTTCTACGTCGTATACCTCATCGCAAACTTCATGCTGTGGAGCCCGATGCGCTGGAACTTCGGCCGCTTCCTGCTGCTCGCACTCGGTGGCGTGATCCCATTCTTCTCATTCTTCCTCGAGGTGCGCATCGCCCGCGAGGTTAACCAGTTCCTCGACGAGAAGGAAGCGGCGATCGCCGCGACCGCCGTCGCGACTGACCCAGATCGCCAGGAAGGCACAGCATGACAGAAGTAGCGCCAGGCGGGCAGCGGCCCGTTCTCGTCGTCGATTTTGGTGCGCAGTACGCGCAGCTCATTGCGAGGCGGGTGCGCGAGGCCGGAGTTTACTCCGAGCTGGTTCCCCACACGATTACGGCCGCGGAGATCCAGGCCAAGAACCCGCGGGGCATCGTGCTCTCGGGAGGGCCCTCGTCGGTCTACGCCGACGAGGCACCCGCGTTCGAGGACTCGATCTTTGAGCTCGGCATCCCGATGCTCGGCATTTGCTACGGCTTCCAGGTGATGGCCCGCGCCCTCGGCGGCGTCGTGGGCAACACCGGCGAGCGCGAGTACGGCTCGACCGAGGCCACTGTTGTGGGCGGCGGTGGCGCGATCCTGAGCGGTCAGCCCGACACCCAGAACGTGTGGATGAGCCACGGTGACGCCGTGCAGCAGGCACCCGAGGGCTTCGAGGTGCTCGCGAGCACCGCCGACACTCCCGTCGCAGCCTTCGGCTCGGCAGCGCGCAAGATGTACGGCGTGCAGTGGCACCCCGAGGTCAAGCACTCGGAGTACGGGCAGCAGATCCTCGAGAACTTCCTCCACACCGTCGCAGAGATTCCCGCGGACTGGAACGCCGGCAACGTGATCGCTGACCAGATCGCGCTCATCCGCGCGCAGGTCGGGAACGCCCGCGTCATCTCCGCGCTGTCGGGCGGCGTCGACTCGGCAGTATCGACCGCGCTCGTGCACGAGGCGATCGGTGACCAGCTCACCGCGGTGTTCGTGGATCACGGGCTGCTCCGCAAGGGCGAGCGCGAGCAGGTCGAGCGCGACTACGTCGCATCGACCGGCGTGCGTCTCATCACCGTCGACGCGGCAGACATCTTCCTCGGCCACCTTGCCGGTGTCACCGACCCCGAAGAGAAGCGCAAGATTATTGGGCGCGAGTTCATCCGCTCGTTCGAGAAGGTACAGCTCGACCTCGTCGCTGAGGCGAAGGCCGAGGGCGAGCCCATCAAGTTCCTCGTGCAGGGCACGCTCTACCCCGACGTAGTTGAGTCGGGCGGCGGATCCGGCACCGCAAACATCAAGAGCCACCACAACGTCGGCGGCCTCCCGGAGGATCTCGACTTCGAGCTCATCGAGCCGCTGCGCGCCCTGTTCAAGGACGAGGTGCGTGCGATCGGCCGCGAGCTCGGACTCCCCGAAGCGATCGTCGGCCGTCAGCCGTTCCCCGGCCCCGGCCTGGGCATCCGCATCGTCGGTGAGGTCACGCGCGAGCGCCTCGACATTCTCCGCGAGGCAGACGCGATTGCGCGCGCCGAGCTCACCGCTGCAGGCCTCGACGAGTCGATCTGGCAGTGCCCGGTCGTGTTGCTCGCCGACGTCCGCTCGGTCGGCGTGCAGGGCGACGGCCGCACCTACGGTCACCCGATCGTGTTGCGCCCCGTCTCCTCGGAAGACGCGATGACCGCAGACTGGACGCGCGTGCCGTACGACGTGCTCGCGCGCATCTCGAACAAGATCACCAACCAGGTGCCCGACGTGAACCGCGTCGTGCTCGATGTCACGTCGAAGCCGCCCGGGACGATCGAGTGGGAGTAAGCGTCGGCGTCGCCTAGCGGCGCGTGCGCGATGCGAAGTGGGGGTGACCTGAGCCGTGTGCTCGGGTCACCCCCACTTTGCTGTTTGGGGCGGCTGCGCTGTGCTGCGCGATTCACCCGCCATCCCGTTGGACTCGTTGCTGTGCGGCCCCCACCCCCTCAGATCATGCGTGTTCAGCGAGGTCACGCCTCTGTTGCAGCCGAAACCCCCTGACTTCGCCGAAACGATACCGTTTGAGCGCAGTCGGGGACTGGGGGAGCGCCTCGCCGCCATACGCCAGTGCTGACAGACCGGCCGGGGACTGTCAGACTGGGGGCGTGGATATACAGAATGGCCGCGTAGCGGTCTACCTCGACTTCGATAACATCGTGCTCTCCTGGTATGACCGGGTGCACGGTCGCAACTCGTTTTCGCGTGACCGGCAGCGCATCGCCGAAGGGGAGCGCGATCCCGAGATCATCGAGCGCCTGGAAGCCGCCGTCGTCGATGTGGGCGCGATCATCGACTATGCCTCGTCGTTTGGCACGCTCGTGCTGACACGCGCCTACGCGGACTGGTCGGCCCCGATGAACGCCGAGTACCGTTCGCAGCTTGTGGCGCGTGCGGTGGATCTCGTGCAGCTCTTCCCGGCCGCGGCCTACGCGAAGAACGGGGCAGACATCCGCCTCGCGGTCGATACCGTCGAAGACATGTTCCGGCTGGAAGACCTCACGCATGTCGTGATCGTCGCTGGCGACTCCGACTACGTGCCGCTCGCGCAGCGCTGCAAGCGGCTCGGTCGCTACGTCGTGGGTATCGGCGTCGCAGGATCCACCGCGAAGTCGCTCGCCGCGGCCTGCGACGAGTTCGCAACCTACGACTCGCTCCCCGGCGTCGCCCCGCTCCAGCCCCGGGCGGAGGAGCAGAAGCCGAAGCGGGGGCGCGGTGGCTCACGCAGGGGATCAGGCGGCAAGAGCAGCGGCGAGGCTGCCGCGGTCGATTCCTCGGTCGATTCCGCGGGGGAGACCTCGAGTGATGCCTCGGCTGAAACCTCTGGCGAGGCGAAGACTGGCAAGGCGACCTCTGGAGGCTCGCGTGACGCGGGCGGCCGTGAGGCTGATCCGCTCGAGAAGGTGACGGCGGCGCTCGACAGCGCTGCGGAGCTGCACGAGGCGGAGTTGCACGATGCCGATCTCGACGACGATTCCCTGGACTCGGAGAGCCCGGAGGAAGCGGCGATCGCCGTCACCGGTTTGCTCATCCGTGCGCTGTGGCTGAGCCAAGACACCGACGACTCGGGCTGGCTCTACAGCTCGGCGGTGAAGCAGCAGATGCGCCGGATGGATCCGTCGTTCAACGAGAAGGCGCTTGGCTTCCGATCCTTCTCTGACTTCTTGAAGTCGCGCTCTGACGTGGTCGAGCTCGAGGAGAGCGGCCACGAACGCCTCGTGCGCCTAGCCGACCAGTCGGGCTAGCGCGTCGGGCGAGCTCAGATTCTGCCCGAGTTCGCCATCCTCTCCGCCCCCGTTTAATCTATTGAGCCCCCTCCGCAGCCTGCGGAAGGGGCTCAATAGATTAAACGGGGCAGTGAGGGCGGGGCAGTGAGGGGGCGTCAGCGAGCCTGTCAGCTGAGGTCGGGGAGGGCAGCCTCGCTGAGCAGGCCCGCCGCGACGAGGTCCGTCCACAGCGCCGCCGGGATCTCCGCGGTGTAGCGCGCCACGGCGTCCGGCACATGCGCGGGTCGTGAGGCCCCGATGACGACGGAGGCGACGCTCGGTTGCTGCAGCGGGAACTGCACCGCGGCCTCCGGCAGCGTCACCCCGTGGCGCTCGCAGACATCCGCGATCGCATTTGTGCGAGCAATGAGCTCCGCGGGCGCGTCCGCGTAGTTGTACTGGGCGTCTGCCGCGGGGCGCGTTCGCGCGAGCAGCCCGGAGTTGTACACCCCGGCGATCACGATCGAGGCTCCGTTCTCGCCGGCAGCGGGGATGAGATCCGCGAGTGCGCCCTGTTCGAGGAGGGTGTAGCGCCCGGCGACCATCGCGATGTCGGCGTCGCCCTCGCGGATGAATCGGGCGAGCATGGCCGACTGGTTCATCCCGGCGCCAAACTCCGAGATCACGCCCTCCGAGCGCAGCCGCTGTAGCGCGGGGACGGCGCCCGCCATGGCCTCATCCCAGTAGTCGTCGGAGTCGTGCATGTAGACGACGTCGATGCGGTCGAGGCCCAAACGCTCAAGGCTCTCCTCGATTGAGGTGAGCACGCCGTGCTCGCTGTAGTCGCGCACCCGGCGGGTAGTGTTCGGCACGACGAAGCCCTCAGCGTCGAGGCCGACACCCTCGGGGTTCGGCCTCAGGAGTCGCCCGACCTTGGTCGAGAGCACATACTCGTCGCGCGGATACCTGCGCAGCGCCCGCCCCAGGCGCTCCTCTGAGAGCCCCAGCCCATAGTGCGGGGCGGTATCGAACATGCGGATCCCGGCCGCCCACGCGGCATCCACGATCTCGTCAGCGGTCGCGTCTGGCATCTCGCGGTAGAGGTTGCCAAACTGTGCGCAGCCGAGGCCGAGCTCGGTGAGCTGCAGGCCTGTTCGGGTTGTGCGGCGCGGGAGGGCGTTGGTCATGGTGGGTTCCTTCGTTGGAATGGATCGGTGCGGTGCGGTGCGGCGAGGTGCGGTGCGCGCAGTCGCGAGTGCGCGCTTCGCGGGCTGCTAGTTGTCGTTGCCGTGGCTCGAGACTACGGCCTCGAGCGCCGGGTACCAGCGCAGCGCGGTCCCGGCCCAGATGCGCTCACGCTCGGTGACGCTGAGCGCGCTCACCGTCTGCTCAGCGACCTCAACCGCCGCCGCGTAGCCGCCGCCGAGTACGCTGACGGGCCAGTCGCTGCCGAACATCATCCGTGCGGGGCCAAAGGTGTCAAGGGCTGTCTGCGCGTAGGGCGCGAGGCGCGAGGCAGTCATGGGGGATTCGTCGAACGTGAGGAATCCCGAGAACTTGCAAGCGACCTGTTCGAGCGCGGTGAATGTGCTCATTTCGGCGGCCCACGACGCGAAGTCTTCTTCGCGCATCGTCGGCTTCGCGAGATGGTCGATGATGATGCGTGTCTCGGGCTGAGCCTGCGCGAGACGCGCCGCCGCACCGAGGCTCTCGGGGTGCATGAGCAAGTCGAGGGAGAGGTTGCGTTCTGCAAGCGCGACGGCAACGGCAGCGACCTCCGCCGAGTCGAGCCAGTCAGCGGTCGGGCTGGTGTGCTGCGCCGCCACCCTGACGCCTGCGAGCCGGTCGCCCCCGGGGCCTGCCAGCAGCGCGTCGAGCTGCTCGCCGGGAGAGCGGGGATCCTGAGCGATGTCGAGCCAGCCGACGACCGCGGAGAGCTCAGGGCGGTCCTCCGCGAGTGCGAGCACCTCTGGGGTCTCTGCTGTGTCTGGCACAGTCTGAACGAAGACGCCATGGCGAATGCCGGCTGGGGTCGCGGCCGCCGACCAGTCCTCGAGCGAGTAGGGGCCGCCGATGACGGAACGGGTGGCCTCGTCCATCCAGCTCTGTGGCCGCACGGATTGGTCCCACAGGTGGTGGTGGGAGTCGATACGCAACATTGGGTCCTCCGCTGTCCTGGCTCCGGTTCCGTGCTTCAGTGGCGCAACCGACATGACCATTTCATGTAGGCATTCAGCGTATCGTGCACGATTGCCGCTGGCGAATCGGATGCTCCGCGAGCCCCTGGGCAGTCCGCCCCACTCGCATCCCCAAACCCCCGTGTGATCTATTCCGCCCCATTCTCGGCCCTCGCAAGAGTCGGTCCGAATTAATGGGGTCAGAGAGGAATCCAGGGGGAGCCCGCGTGAGACTCCCGCGAGGTATCGCGGCGCTCGCTCCCATCGCGAATCACCAGGTACCTAGCCCATAAAACAAAAGAGGAGGCCCGGAGCAGTGCTCCGGGCCTCCTCGTGCAGCGGGATCGGTCGAACCAGCCCCGCGAAGCCGCTAATCGCGGAAGATCGCGATGATGCGCAGGATCTCGAGGTACAGCCACACGAGTGTGACGGTGAGGCCGAACGCTGCCGACCAGCCCCACTTCTCGGGGACGCGGTTCTGCACGCCGTTCTGCACGAGCTCGAAGTCCATCACGAGCGAGTATGCCGCGAGGAGTACCGCGAGGCCGCCGATGATGAGGCCGAGGGTGCCACCGCGCATGCCCCACGGGTCGGAGTTCAGCCCGGTGAGCATCATCACCATGTTGATGAGCGAGAAGACGAGGTAGCCCGCCATCGCGATGAGCACGATCTTCGTCATGCGGGGGCTGGTGCGCACCTTGCCGCTGCGGAAGAGCAGCAGGGTCACGCCGAACACGGCGAGGGTGCCGATGACAGCCTGCGACACGATCCCGGGCCACTGGCCCTCGAAGACACCTGAGATGCCGCCGAGGAAGATGCCCTGTGCCGCCGCGTACGCAACGATCAGCGGAACGCTCGGCTCTTTCTTGAACGAGTTCACGAGGCCGAGCGCGAGACCCGCGATCGCGCCGACGAATGCGAGGCCCGGCATGTACCAGCCGATCGCGCCGAAGGCGAGTACGACGACGAAGAGCAAGACGGTCTTCGAGATCGTGTTCTCGTAGGTCATCGGGCGGTCGGACGGGGTGATGACAGGCGGCTGGCCCGCATCAACGCCGGTCTCGTGCGGTGCGTCAACGCCGGGGCGGTTGGTCGCCGCCGCGGGCTGATCGTAGATACGGTGCAGTTCCTCCGCAGTGAGGGTCTTGCCGTTCAATGCGGGGTTGTTGCTGAGGGCAGGATTGCTCATGCGCAAGGGCCTTTCAAAGCGTAATCGGGCAATACTTCCAGTGTATAGAGGCCCGGGGAAATCATGCTGTGACTGTGCAGGGTGTTCGCTCACGGCGGTGAGCTACAAGGCTCTAGGCTGGTACTCATGTCTGAGATTGCCGCGCACCCGATGGTCATCGGTCACAGGGGAGCACCCGGCTATCGCCCCGAGCACACGGAGTCGGCATACCGGCTTGCCTGCGACCTCGGCGTCGACGCGGTCGAACCCGATGTCGTCGTCACGCGCGACGGCGTGTTGGTCGTGCGCCACGAGAACGAGATCTCCGGCACCACCGACGTCGCCGCGCGCAAGGAATTCGCGAAGCGGCGCACCACCAAGGTCGTCGACGGCAAGCGCCTGACCGGATGGTTCACGGAGGATTTCACCTGGGCGGAGCTTTCGACGCTGCGCTGTGTCGAACGGCTCAAGCGGGTGCGTGCCGACAACCGGGCGTACGACGGCAAAGAACCGATGCTCAGGCTGCGCGATGTGCTGCGCATCATTGACGAGGAGAGCGCGCGGGGCGGCCGCGACCTCAGCGTCGTGCTGGAGGTGAAGCACGCCGACTATTTCCGCTCGATCGGGATCGACATCGCGGCCCTCATCCAAGACGAGCTCGGCAAGACAGGCTGGGCGGATCGCCCGGCGCGCCTCATCATCGAATGCTTCGAGCTTGACGTCTTGACGCGGCTGCGCCAAGCAGGGGTTCGCGCGAGCTACGTCTTCCTCGCGGAGCGGCTCGGGGCACCGGCCGATGAGGTCGCGCGTGCTGACGCCGGCGGGCCCAAGGCGCGCAGCTTCGAGTGGTATCGCAGCGACGAGGGGCTCGACTACCTTCGCACCCGTGTTGACGGGATCAGCGTGGATAAGGGCAGTCTGATCCGCACGAACGCGATTGGGCTCGCGGCGGGGCCGACCGACCTCGCGAAGCGGGCGCAGGCGCGCGGACTCCGCGTGTTCACCTGGACGCTGCGGCCAGAGAACCGCTATCTCAATCTTCGTTTCCACTCGTCGCTGAGTGGCAGCGATTGGGGGGATTGGCAGGCCGAGTTCGCGCTCGTGCTCGCGTCGGGGGTCGATGGGATCTTTGTGGATCACCCAGACCTCGGCGTCGCCGCCCGTGAGGCCCTGCGCGACTGAGTAACCCTGGCCGCGGCTGCGCAATGCTGGCCGCGGCTGCGCAATGCTGGCCGCGGCTGCGCAATGCTGGCCGCGACTGCGCAATGCTGGCCGCGACTGCGCAGACCTAGCCGCGGGCCGTGCCCACGCACTCGCCGATGAGGTTCATCGGCATGAGCGCGGTGATGTCGGCGGTGGAGAATCCGCGATCGAGCAGGTAGCCAAGCTTCGCGATCGCAGCTTCGATCGTGAGGTCGGATCCTGCGGTCACGCCCGCGGCCGCAAGCTCGCGTCCGACTGCGTATCGGTCAGTGTCGACACTGCCGAGCGCGCACTGTGTGATGGCGACGACGGGCATCCGCTCGCTGATGCTCCGCAGCGCGTCCTTCATCCCGGGCTTCGACATGGGGGCGTTGCCCGAGCCGTAGCACTCGAGCACGAGTGCCTCGGGCCCCGCTGAGGCGAGCGCGAGCAGGTCGGCGGCTGCGATCCCCGGCGTGAAGCGGAGCGACAACACGCGAGCGTGTGACGGTCGTACGAGTGCCTCGTCGGTCGCCGCCCCCGGAAGGCCCGCTGGCCGTGCTCCCAGCGGGCGCTCCGCCCGGAACGCGGTGAGGCCTTCAGCATCGGACTTCGTCGAGCGGACCGCGGGGAGGATCGCGCCGCCGAAGGCGACTGAGACGGGCGCAGTCGGGCTCGCCTGTGTCACCGCGCGGATAGCGAGCTGAAGATTGTCGAAGGCGTCGGTGGGCCGCACGCCGTGCGCAAACTGGCTGCCGGTGACGACGACTGGTACACCGAGGCCCGAGAGTTCGAAGGCGAGTCGCGACGCCGTGAACGCGAGGGTGTCGGTGCCGTGCGTGACGACGACGGCGCTCGCTCGCATCGCGCCGACGCGAGCTCGGAGCGCCCGGGCGATCTTCGGCGCGGTCTCCTCGTCAGCGTTTGCGCTATCGATTGCGGGCTGCAGCTGATTCACGCGGGCCCGGTAGCCATAGCGCGAGGCGATCCGGTCGGCGCGCTTTTCGAGGATCTCGAGGAACGCAGGATCGGGCTCAAAACCCTTGCCCACATCGTGCATTCCGATGGTGCCGCCCGTGGCGAAGATGAGGATCGTCGGAAGCTCCGGCTGTGAACGCTGCATGCACCCATTCTCTCCCACTTGCGGGGTGCCGGGGGCCACGGCCGCGGCGTCCGCGCCCCGGCTGCCGCCGCCCAAGCCCGGGTGTCAGAGGCGCGGCCTAGACTGGAACCACGATGAGTGACTTCGAACTTCTTGACCCAGGCGCTCCCTTTGGTGGCGCGCAGCCGGCAGACGGCACCGATCCGCTTCTTGACGGGCTGAACCCCGAGCAGCGGCGCGCGGTCGTCGCCCGCGGGCCTGCGCTGCTCATTGTCGCTGGCGCTGGATCAGGGAAGACACGCGTGCTCACGCACCGCATCGCGCACCTCATCCGCGAGAAGGAGGCGTGGCCGAGCCAGATCCTCGCGATCACGTTCACGAACAAGGCCGCGGCCGAGATGCGCGAGCGGCTCGGAGCGCTGCTCGGCTCGGGCGTCGAAGGCATGTGGGTATCAACGTTCCACTCGGCGTGCGTGCGGATTCTGCGGCGTGAGGCCGAGCGCTTCGGCTATGTCTCGGGCTTTACGATCTACGACTCGGCTGACTCGCGTGCGCTGCTCAAGCGGATCATCAAGGAGCTCGACGCCGACACGTACGGCTTCACCCCGGCAAACTCGAGCGCGAAGATCTCGAAGCTCAAGAACGAGCTCACCGACGCGAAGGACTACGCGTCGACGGCGAACGTGAGTGACCCGCGTGAGCGCATCTTTGCCGAGATCTTCACGATGTATGAGCAGGAACTCAAGCGCGCCAACGCGTTCGACTTCGACGACCTCATCGGGCAGACGGTGCAGCTGTTTCGCGCGCACCCAGACGTCGCCGCGATCTACCAGCGTCGTTTCCGGCACATCCTCGTCGACGAGTACCAAGACACGAACCACGCCCAGTACTCGCTCATTCGCGAGCTCACCAAGAACGTTGAGCCAGCAGAGGTCTCGCGCCTGGTGCCGCCCGTGCGCGAGCGCGAGCTCGACGGGCTCGGACGCATCCCGGGCGCGAGCCTCACCGTTGTCGGCGACTCCGATCAGTCGATCTACGCGTTCCGCGGCGCAGACATTCGCAACATCGTCGAGTTCGACCGTGACTTTGGCGGTGCCGAGGTCGTGAAGCTTGAACAGAACTACCGGTCGACGCAGAACATCTTGAGCGCCGCGAACGCGGTCATCGGTAACAACTTCGACCGCCAAGACAAGAAGCTGTGGACGAGCGAGGGCGACGGCGAGAAGATCGTCGGTTTCACCGGGTACTCGCAGCACGACGAGGCGCGCTTCGTCGCGGAGGAGATCGAGGATCTGCACCGCGACGGCATGGCGTACGGCGACATCGCGGTCTTCTACCGCACGAACTCGCAGACGCGTGCGCTTGAAGAGCTGCTGATTCGCTCCGCGATCCCGTATCGCGTGCTCGGCGGCACAAAGTTCTACGATCGCGCCGAGATCAAGGACGCGATGGCGTACCTCACGACGATCGCGAACCCTTTCGACCCGATCGCTTGGTCGCGCATGCTCGGCACGCCGAAGCGCGGAGTCGGCCCCATGGCGGAGGCGCACCTCGCGAACTTCCAGGAGGCCGAGGGCGTGACCTTCCACGAGGCCATGCAGCGTGCGCAGGAGATCCCGGCGCTCGGCCCGAAGATCCGCACCACGGTCGTCGATCTGGCCGACATGCTCAGCCGAGCGACCCAGATGGCGCTCGGCGGCGGGGCGACCGACGTCCTACCTCCTGCGGAGCCGTCCGCCGACGAGGCGGGGGATCCGGAGTCCGCCGACGCGGCCGCCTCACAGAAGCGGCCAGCTCCCGTCGCCGACGTACTCAAGCTCGTGCTCGACTCGACCGAGATGATCGAGAAGCTCCGCGCGAAGCGCGACCCGCAAGACGACGCCCGCGCCGAGAACCTTGAGGAGCTCGTCGCGGTAGCCCGCGAGTTCGACGCGCAGCAGCCCGGCGCCGGCCTGCTCGCGTTCCTCACCGAGGTGAGTCTCGTCGCCGCAGCCGATGACCTTGACGACCAGAGCGGCACCGTCTCACTCATGACGCTGCACACCGCGAAGGGCCTCGAATACCCTGCCGTGTTCATCACCGGTGTCGAAGAGGGCTTGATCCCGCACCAGATGTCGATCGACGAGCTCGGCGGCATCAACGAGGAGCGCAGGCTGATGTACGTCGGGATCACGCGTGCCCGCGAGCGGCTGTACATCACGCTCGCCTCGACACGAGCGACCTTTGGTGACATCGCCGTGGCGATGCCGTCCCGCTTCCTCCAGGAGATCCCCGAGGCGCTCATCGAATGGCGGCAGTCCCCGGGCGAGGTCACCGGCCGCGGCGGCACCGCGTCGCGCGCGCTCAACGCGAGCCGGGCACCGGGCGCTGGCGGATCCTCTCAGGCCTCCTGGTCGCGAAACCGCGACTCGCAGGTGTCCTTCGGCGCGGGCGGCGGCAGCTCGGCAGCGGTCTCCGAGCCGGCGAGCGGCAATATGCAGTCCGCGCTCGATAAGTGGCGTGAGCGCAAGCGGCTCGCGAAGGAGACGCAGGCGGCCGGCGGCGGCTTCCCCAACACGATCGTCGGCAGCATCCGCGACAACGGCGACCTCGAGCTTGCTCTTGGAGACCGGATCCGGCACGACGAGTACGGCGAGGGCCGCGTCAACGCTGTCACCGGCGCAGGCTCGAAGCGCGTCGCTCACGTGACATTCGACACGGTGGGGGAGCGCAAGCTCCTCGTGAAGCTCGCGCCGATCGAGAAGCTCGGCGAGTAGCCCCGGCACGCCCGCCGGTGGGGATCCTCGGCCCGGTCGCGAACGCATCTCTCAGGTGCGCAAAGGGGCGTATTCGGAGGGAACGGACCGGCTGTGTGGGGATCCGCTGCGGGATCAGTTGTGGTGAGCGTTCGAATCTGCTGAAACGCTGGATGGTGTGTCTTTTGGCACTTGAGAACCGATCAAGTTTCTGTGACATGGCGGTGTTAGACTGACAAACGGTCAACATTTCTCTCGACATCGAGACATTCTTGCCTCGGGTCACACCAAAAATCCCAAGCAGAAGGACAGTACGTGGATCTGTACGAGTACCAGGCACGCGATCTTTTCGAACGATACGGGGTGCCCGTGCTCCCCGGCATCGTCGCCGACACTCCTGAGGAGGTGCGCGCGGCCGCTGAGAAGCTTGGCGGCGTCGTCGTCGTTAAGGCTCAGGTCAAGGTTGGAGGCCGCGGCAAGGCCGGCGGCGTCAAGGTAGCGAAGAACCCCGACGAGGCATTTGAGGCAGCTCAGGCTATCCTCGGCCTCGACATCAAGGGCCACACAGTCAACCGCGTCATGGTTGCTGCGGGAGCGGACATCAAGGAGGAGTACTACTTCTCCGTACTGCTCGACCGTGCAAACCGCTCCTACCTCTCGCTGTGCAGCGTTGAGGGCGGCATGGACATCGAAGAGCTTGCGGTCGAGAAGCCCGAGGCGCTCGCGCGCATCGAGATCGATCCGATCGGGGGCATCGACGCAGCGAAGGCTGAGGAGATCGCCCGCGCAGCCCGCTTCCCCGAGGAGCTCGTGGCGAAGGTCGTTCCCGTCTTCCAGAAGCTGTACGAGGTCTACATCGGCGAGGACGCAACCCTCGTCGAGGTGAACCCGCTCGTGCTCACCGGCGCAGGCGACATCGTCGCACTCGACGGCAAGGTCTCGCTCGACGAGAACGCTGACTTCCGCCAGCCCGGCCACGCAGAGCTCGAGGACAAGGCAGCTGAGGATCCGCTCGAGGCAAAGGCCAAGGCGCAGGATCTCAACTACGTGAAGCTCGACGGTGAGGTCGGTGTCATCGGTAACGGTGCAGGCCTCGTCATGTCGACGCTCGACGTCGTTGCATACGCTGGTGAGAACCACGGCAACGTCAAGCCCGCGAACTTCCTCGACATCGGCGGCGGCGCATCGGCTGAGGTTATGGCCGCAGGCCTCGACGTCATCCTCGGTGACCCGCAGGTCAAGTCGGTGTTCGTCAACGTCTTCGGTGGCATCACCGCGTGTGACGCGGTCGCAAACGGCATCGTTGGTGCGCTCGAGAAGCTCGGCGACACCGCGAACAAGCCGCTCGTTGTGCGCCTCGACGGCAACAACGTCGAAGAGGGTCGCCGCATTCTCAACGAGGCAAACCACCCGCTTGTTACCCAGGCCGCCACGATGGACGAGGGTGCCGACAAGGCAGCCGAGCTCGCCAACGCACGCTAACCCGATCTGCGGAACTTAAAGGAAATATAGAACTATGTCGATCTTCCTGAACAAGGATTCAAAGGTCATCGTCCAGGGCATCACCGGTGGCGAGGGTACCAAGCACACCGCGCGCATGCTCGCGGCTGGCACCCAGGTTGTTGGCGGCGTGAACGCTCGCAAGGCCGGCACCACGGTGTCGCACGTTGACGCCAACGGCGCGACCGTCGAGCTCCCTGTCTTCGCAACTGTCGCTGAGGCGATGGCTGAGACCGGCGCTGACGTTTCGGTTGCCTTCGTGCCGCCCGCATTCACCAAGGATGCGGCGATCGAGGCTATCGATGCGAGCATCGGCCTCCTCGTCATCATCACCGAGGGCGTGCCCGTCAAGGACTCGGCTGAGCTCTGGGCACACGCCAAGGCAACCGGCGGAAACACCCGCATCATCGGCCCGAACTGCCCCGGCATCATCACTCCGGGCGAGGCACTCGCGGGCATCACCCCCGCAACGATCACCGGGAAGGGACCGATCGGCCTCGTGTCGAAGTCGGGCACCCTCACCTACCAGATGATGTACGAGCTCCGCGATCTCGGTTTCTCGACCGCAATCGGCATCGGCGGCGACCCTGTCATCGGCACCACCCACATCGACGCACTCGAGGCGTTCGAGAACGACCCCGAGACCAAGGCGATCGTCATGATCGGCGAGATCGGTGGCGACGCTGAGGAGCGTGCGGCTGAGTACATCAAGGCCAACGTAACGAAGCCCGTTGTCGGCTACGTCGCTGGTTTCACCGCTCCCGAGGGCAAGACCATGGGCCACGCTGGTGCCATCGTGTCGGGCTCTGCTGGTACGGCACAGGCGAAGAAGGAAGCTCTCGAGGCTGCCGGCGTAAAGGTTGGCAAGACGCCGACCGAGACCGCTGAGCTGTTGCGCGCTGCGTTCGCACAGCTGTAACCACGAAGTGGTTACAGGCGAACCAGCGCCGACGCCACTGCGTCGGGCGTTCGCACAGCTGTAACCACGAAGTGGTTACAGGCGAACCAGCGCCGACGCCACTGCGTCGGGCGTTCGCACAGC